>JAGRBM010000130.1 GCA_020434085.1 Chrysiogenia bacterium
GTAAAGAAACCACCGCTTCCTTGGATAAAGTGCGCTTTTCGCTCGCCCGACATTTGAAGACGTTCCAAACCCCTCAGCTCCCGAAAACGGCGATCTCGCCAAAGCATCTGCCAAGTTGCAACTTGCCATGCGAAATATTCACGGGTAGAGCGAGCGTAGCTTGCATGCAATCGCCAATGTTTTGCATCTTCGGAATCATTATCCGCTGCTGGGGCCTCGCTTCTGAGAGTTGGAAATGCAGCCAAAAGCATCGTGCGCAACGCATCCGATATGCCATGTGAAAAAATGTCAGTAGCTGCCGTAATGGCCATCAACTCTGCCGTAGCAAAATTTGTGACAATTTGATTTTCGGACGTCAGCGACGAAATCGCGTTCTTGCAGCGTTCTGCCAGCGCCTGATTTCGTTGTGCCTGCAGCTCGTCTCTGGCGTGTTTGACTTGAAGTGTGGCGATGCGAATCCTTTGCCACACTAGAAGACCGCCAATAATTGCAGCTATCGCAGTGCAAACCTTAATCCAGAGATCAAGCAAGTCTGTCGCCGATATCGATGTATTTGGAGCAGAGATAGTCGCCTTCTCAGTGTAACCGGTTCTCTGGTTAAGCGCTGGCAACTGTATTTCGTATACAAGGTGCGTTTCTGAGGTCTTCGATGGGATGAAGCTATCATAGTGGACCCAACCAATAGCGGTCGCTCCGACAACGAAAACCGTCAGAGCTACTACGAGCGGCACCCAAGGGAAACGAACTTCATGCTCCATTCTTGATCCTCTGGTCCCACTATATGGCAGCGAACGGTCCCCTACCACTTCCAATCCTTGAACATCTCCCGCAATTTCAGCTTCTGAATCTTTCCGGTGCTGGTGTGGGGGATTTCCTCGACGTAGGTGTAGGCCTCGGGGAGCCACCACTTGGCGAATTTGTCCTTGATGAACTCGTTGAGATCTTCCTTGGTCGGCTTCTTTCCGTCCTCGGGGACGATGACGGCCAGCGGGCGCTCGTCCCACTTGGGGTGGACGATGGCGATGACGGCCGCTTCGCGCACGTCGGGGTGGGCAACGAGGGCGTTTTCGAGATCCACCGAGCTGATCCACTCACCGCCGGACTTGATGACGTCCTTGGTGCGGTCGGTGAGCTTCACATAGCCCTCGGGGTCGATCACCGCGATGTCGCCGGTGCGGAACCACCCGTCGCTCGTCCACTTGTCGGGGTCGGCGCCGTTCATATAGCCCGAGGCCACCCACGGCCCGCGCACCTGCAGCTCGCCCATGGTCGTCTCATCCCAGGGTGCGACGCCCTCGTCGGAGACCACGCGGCACTCCACGTAGGGAAGGGGGAGTCCCTGCTTGGTGAGGTAGGTGACCTGCTCTTTCTCCGGCAGGGATTTGAGCGAGTGTTTGAGGTAGCCGAAGGTGCCCAGCGGCGAGAGCTCGGTCATGCCCCAGGCCTGCATGACGCGCAGTCCGTGCTCGGCAAGGCCGAGGATGAGGCTCTCCGGAGGGGCCGAGCCGCCGCAGGCCGCGCGGCATCCGGGGGTGAGCTTCCACTTGCCCGGATTTTTGGTGAGCTCGCCGAGGATCCCCGACCAGATCGTCGGCACGCCGGCGGCCAGCGTGATCTGTTCCTTGTCGAGAAGGTCGAGCGTGGTGAGCGCATCGAGGAACGGACCTGGGAAGACGTACTTCGCTCCCACCATCAGCGCGGCGAAGGGAATGCCCCAGCCGTTGGCGTGAAAGAGCGGGACGATCGAGAGAATGGAATCGCTGTTGGCGATGGCGTTGCAGTCCACCATGCAGCTCGCAAAGCTGTGCATCACCGTGCCGCGGTGGGAATACACGACGCCCTTGGGGCGGCCCGTCGTGCCGGAGGTGTAACAGATGCCCAGCGCGTCGTTCTCGGAGAATTCGGGATAGTCCCAGTTCTCGTCGGTCGCAGTGGCGAGGAGCTCCTCGTAGTCGAGCGTTCCCTCGGGCAGCGGCTTGTCGTCGTGACGGATCACGATGATTTTTTCGAACTGGTAGTCCTTGATGACGTCTTCGAGGAGCTCGTAGAGCACGTCGTCGACGATGACGTATTTATCCCCGGCGTCTTTGGCGATGTAGGAGATGTCGCTGGGATGCAGGCGCAGGTTGAGCGTGTGCAGCACCCCGCCGCCGCAGATGATCCCGAAGTAGCTCTCGAGATGCCGGTAGTGATTCCAGGCCAGCGTGGCGACGCGGTCGCCCTTCTTCATGCCCAGTTTCTGGAGCGCCTGCGCGAACTTTCGCGTGCGCTGGTAATACTCGCCGTAGGTGTAGCGGTGCTCGACCTTGCCCGGCAGCAGTGAGACGATTTCGGTGTCTTTGAAAAGCGTGCCCGCCCGCTCGAGAATCGGCGGAAGCGTCAGTTGGTAGTTCATCATCAGGCCGTCCATGGCACTGATCCCCCCTTGCATCGCGAGATGTGGCGGGGGACTTTAACACAGGGATTGCTGCAGGGAAGGTGCAAAATATTTGCTGGTTCAGCTCAGCCCAGCAACCGGATGCCGGCCAGATCGAGGAAGTAGAGCAGCGCAAAACCTCCATAGAACGCGCCGGCGGCAAGCATCCCGGCAACGGTGAGCGGTCCGGGCCGGTGGGCGCGCGGCAGCCGCGCGAGGTTGAGGTAGAGAGTGAGCCCCACCACAAAGGGGGTGTGCGCGGTGGCGATGATGCCGCCGATCGAGAGGAGGGTGACCGGATCGGGCACGATGAGGAATGCAATCAGCGGCAGGCCCGTCGCCCACACGATGGCGTAGGCGTTCTTCAGGCGCAGGCGGGTGGTTAGATCCACATGGACAGTCCCGCTGACTTTGGCGAGAAGCTCGATGGCGCGACGCGGTGGTTGTTCGTCTTCGTCGCCCCGTGACTGGCGCCGACCCAGAACGAGTAAGGTGGCGTCGGCAAAGGTGCGGCTCCAGCCATCCTGGTTGGCGAGTACGGTACCGCCCAGCGCGATCACCACGATGGCGATGAGCATCCAGAACCCGGCCGGACCCCAGACCTGCGAGAGCAGGCCTGCCAGGTCCCGCGCGACATCGGTCCCTTGCGGCACGCTTCCCTGACCGCCCAGGAGTTCGGCGCCGAGGATCAGGAACGAGATCAGCACCAGAGCACCGGTGAAAACACCGGTGGCGGCCGCAAGCGAGGTGATCGCCCGCCAGCGCGAGAGCAGCGCGTCGCGTTCCTCCACGTTGTCGCCGTGAAGTTCACGCTCATCCTCGCGGTTGCCATCCTCGCTCAGACCTCCCAGATACGGGCCGCCATAGCCGCGCGTGGCCACCCAATAGGAATACCAGGTAATCCCGATCGCACCGGCCAGGATGTACCCCACCCATGGCAGCACGAAGTAGGGGTCGGCCCCCTTGGGCAGGTGGGGCTGTATCCCATCAAGCAGCGCGTGCGGATGGGAAAACACACGCGCTGCACTGACAATGGCAAGCGCCACCATGAAGAAGGCCATCCAGCGTGAGGCCCGTTCGACTGCGCCATACTTGCCGGTAACCACCAGCGCGCCGCTGCCGAGCAGGATGAAGATGGTGTACATGGCCTGCGAGCCCGGAAACGCGACCATGAAGGCGCTGCCCACCAACGAGGCAATGCCTGAAACGCCTGCAATACAGGCCAGTAACTGTGGGCCAAACAACAGCCACACCGCCCAGTTCGTCGGCCCGGGAAGGGTGGCATAGCCGTCCAGAAGGGTGCGTCCGGAGACTACCGGGTAGCGTGCGGCCTCCCGAATCATCAGCCACATGAACCCGAAGACCAATAGTGCGATCCAGAAGAGCTCGTAGCCGTACTTCGCCCCGATGCGCGGGGTGAACAGAACCGAGCCGGACCCTACCGAGGAAACCATCCAGAGAATTCCGGGACCCAGCCAGCGAAACAGTTGCGTTCCGCTGGGCGGAATTGCGATGCGGGATCGAACGTGCGACTCGATCGGGTACCTCCTCTGCAGTCGGGGAATCAAGCAAACGCGTCGGAGCCGACACAAGAAATGGGTAGCATGATCGCGAAGGAGGGCAACCGTGCTGCCCGTACGGAAAGTCTGGCGAGAAGACGGAGCCCCGCGCTGTGCGCTGCGACGGGAGCTGAGAGAAAACGCGCTAGGGGTTTGAGCGCGCCCTCTGGAGCCGCGGCGCGATTTCCGTCACGGCCAGGTAGAGCGCGAGCCCGGCGAAGGCCAGCACGAACTCGACGGCATAGAGCCGCCGGGCCACCAGCAAATCGGCATCGATGTTGTTGGCCACCTCGCCGAGCAGGCCGCTCACCTCGCCCGGGGCGATGGCGTAGAAGATCTGGTAGAGGGTATGGGCGATCTCCGCAACGAAGCCGGCGATGATGGCCACGTGCACAATCAGCCAGGGCGTGGTCTTGGCGGACTCACTCATGGGGGCGCTCCCGGAATTTGAAGTGCCGCGATTCTAACACAGCTTCACTCTTTGTCGGCAGAGAGTTTTTCGATGATGGCCAGGTAGCGCCGCTCGGTTTTGACGAAGTAGTAGATGATGAAGAGAAAACTGGTGAACCCCAGCAGCGTCCCCAGCATCAGGACCGGCGAGAGCATGGCGAGAACCTCGATGCTCTTTCCCGAGAGCGTGCCGTTCTGGTAGCCCTCCATCACATGCCAGGGGTTGGCAAGCTGCGGAACGGCCCAGACGAGCACCACGCTGAAGGTGACCCAAGCCACGAGCGTCGGGCCGATGATCGGTCCGCCAAGGCGGTTGCGGCGCGCGCGCTCGGAAACAAAGTGCTGGTCGTCGGGTGTCATCACTTGAGCATCTCCCTTGCGATGGTGAGCGTCTGGATCTCGCTGGTGCCGCCGCCGATCTCGAACATCTTGGCATCGCGCATGAGTTTTTCCACCGGTGCTTCGCGCATATAGCCGCTGCCGCCCATGATCTGGATGGCATCGAGCGCCACGCGCACCGCTTCCTGCGAGCAGTAGAGTTTGGCCGTGCTGGCGGTCTTGTCGTCGAGCTTGCCCTTCTTCTGCATCCACACGAGCTTGAAGATGAGGTTGCGGGCGTTCTCGAGCGAGACGTTCATGCGCGCCAGCTTGTCCTGGATGAGCTGGTAACCGGCAATGGTCTGGCCGAAGGCCTCGCGCTCTTTCGCAAACTTCACGCTCTCTTCCACGCAGCGCTCGATAATCCCAAGGCACATGGCCGGCATCACCGCGCGCTCATGCTGGAGCGTTCCCTTGGCATCGCCCTTGCGTGAGCTTCCCGCGTCTTCGGGCTGCGGGCCCAGAATGCGGTCGCGCGGCACGCGCACCTCGTCCATGAAGATCTCGCCGGTGGGCGAATCCCACATGCCCATCTTCGGCATGGGCGCGCCGGTGGTGAGGTCCGGGTCGCCGCGCTCGAGCACAAAGGCGCGCACCGGGGGCTTTTCATCGCCGCCTGTTTCGAGGCGCGCGTAAATGAGCATCACGTCGGCGAAAGGCGCGTTCGAGATGAAGGTCTTCTGGCCGGCCAGGACAAAGTGATCGCCATCAATGCGCGCGCGGGCACGCATGCTGCCAAAGGCATCCGAGCCCGAGGTCGTCTCGGTGAGCGCCCAGCAACCGACTTTCTCCATGGTGAAGACCGGGTAGGCGAATCGCTCGCGTTGCTCCTCGGTTCCCTGCTGGGAGATTGCCGTGGCGCAGCCGAGCGTCGCCACGAGCGCCATGCAGAAGCCCGGCGAGACGCGCGAGATTTCCTTGAACACGATGGCCGGAATCATCGGGTCGATCCCGCCGGGAAGGGCGCCCGCCGTGGTTGCAGGCTTCTCGCCCTCATCCTTGCCTTCGCGTTTGCTGAACGATCCCTTTACCTGGCCCGCAAAGCCCATCTGCTTGCCGAATTTCTTGAGGATTTCATAAGGGAGCATCTCGCCCGACTCGAGTTTTTCCAGGTGCGGCGCGATCTCCTTCTCGGCGAACATCCGCACCGCCTGCTCGATCATGCGCTGGGTATCGGTGAGCTCGAACATGAGGGGTTCCTCCGCGCGCTTCATTATACCGGGCGCGGCCGGGGAGGGGGCAGGAAATGGTAAGCGCAGCTCAGAAACGAAAACGGGCCGCGCAAAGCGCGGCCCGTTTCTTTGTCGGTCTGAAAAGCGATCAGTTTCCCAGCAGCGCGCCGATCTTGCCACCCAGACCCTGGCGGAAGGCGACCTTCATGCCCGAGAGCAGGGCGTTGTAGGTCTTGCGCGAGGCCGGATACATCGGCAGGGCCATGCCGCGCGCACCGAAGCGGTCGTGGTGCACGTGGTAGGCCTCGCACAGGTGGCGAAGGCCCTCATCGCCGTGGACGCGGCCGATGCCGCTTTCCTTCACGCCGCCCCACGGAGTCTCGGGCGCGGCGTGGGTCATCAGGACTTCGTTCACCATGGTGGTGCCGGCTTCCAGGCGCTCGGCAATGCGCTTGCCCTTGGCGGCGTCGGTCGTGAAGACGTAGGCATTGAGGCCAAAGGGCGAGTCGTTGGCGAGGCGCACGGCCTCTTCATCGGAATCGACGCGCATGATGGGCAGTGTCGGGCCGAAGGTCTCTTCCTGCATGCACTCCATGTCCTGGGTGACGCCGGTGAGAATGGTCGGGGCGAAAAACTGTCCGGGCAGGTTCTGCGGGCGCGAGCCGCCGGTGACGACCTTGGCGCCCGCGGCGATTGCGCTCTGCACGTGCTTCTCAACGATGTCCACCTGGCCGGGATCGGTCATGGCGCCCACGTCGATGCCCTCGTCGAGGGGATTGCCCTGGCGGAGCTTCTGGGTCTTGCTGACGATGCGGTCGACGACCTGGTCGTAGACGTTGCGATGTACGTAGAGGCGCTCGACCGAAGCGCAGACCTGGCCGGAGTTGCCGAACGCGCCGAAGACGGCGCTCGTGGCGGCGCGCTCGACGTCGGCGTCCTCGCACACGATCATCGGGTCCTTGCCGCCCAGTTCCATGGTGCACTCGAGCAGGTGCTCACCGGCGGCTGCGGCAACTTTCTTGCCGACGCCGGTCGAGCCGGTGAAGTTCACAAAATCCACGCCCATGCCGATCATCTCCGAAGCCAGCTTGCCCGGCGCCGTGACCACCTGGAAGACGTCGGCCGGAAGGCCCGCTTCGTCGAAGAGCTCGCGCATCTTGAGTGCGATGAGCGGGGTGAGCGAGGCGGGCTTCTGCACGACCACGTTGCCCGCCATGAGCGACATGATGATCTCGCCGCCGGCGATGGTGAACGGGAAGTTCCAGGGGCTGATCACCAAGATCACGCCGCGCGGGCGGTAGTGGACGTAACTGGACTTGTGCTTGAACAGGTGCAGCGGGATCTGCTTCGGGGCAAGAATGCGCTCGGTGTTCTTGGCAAAGTAACCGGCCAGGTCGCAGATCGGAAAGATTTCCATCATCACCGATTCCTGGAGGGTCTTGCCGTTCTCCATGGTGATGAGGCGCGCCACTTCATCGGCGCGGTCGACGAGCACCTCGCGGAAGCGCAGCATGTATTTGGCGCGTTCCTTGTAGCTTAGCGCCGCCCACTTGGGCGCCGCGGCACGGGCGCGGTCGATGGCGTCCTGCGCTTCTTTCTTTGTGAAGACCGGAACTTCGCCGATCTTGTCCCCGGTGGCGGGGTTGAAACTCTCAATCACCGACTTGCTGGCCATGTGCGTGTGCCTCCTGAGAATGAACTGGTGCCCGGACTGCCCGGTCCAGAAGGAGCGATTGTGCCCGGCCCTGACGCCGGGCGTCAAACCCGCGGTGAGGGGCGTTCAGAAAGGGGCGTTTACGCCAGAGAGGGCACAGAGTTCATAGCGCAGAATTTGAAACCACAGATGGACACAGATGAACACGGATCGAGCCAGAGGAGACCGGCTCTAGGTTGTTTTTATCTGCGTTTATCTGTGTCCATCTGTGGTTAAAACTCCGTGATCTCTGTGCCCTCGGTGGCGAAAAGTTCTAAGCGACCTCGTAGGTCTTGATTGGATAGTGAATCCCCTTGACCTCAATCTCGCCGGTCTGGGTGCAGGCGATCTCGTCCTTGATCAGTGCCCATGTGGCATGGCTGATGAGAATCTTCCCCGGTGTGCAACTGCTTTCCAGCCGCGCGGCCAGGTTCACCTGGTTGCCGATGGCGGTGTAGTCGGTGCGGCTTGGCGAGCCGAAGTCGCCTACCGTGGCCACGCCGGTGTTGATGCCGCAGCGGATCTGGAAGGGGATCTCGATCCCTTCGTCGGACCACTTCTTCGCCAGACCTTCCATGCGCTCCTGCATGGCGATGGCCATTCGCACGCAGCGCAGCGCGTGGTCGCGGTCATCGGTGGCGGTTGGCGCGCCGAAGAAGATCATTACCGCGTCGCCGACGAACTTGTCGATGGTCCCGCCGAAGCGATCGGCAATGGCCGACATCTCCGAGAGATATTCGTTGAGAATGCGCGAGAGCTCCTCGGCCTCGAGCTGATCGGTGGTGGCCGTGAAGTTCTTGATGTCGGAGAAAAACACCGTGAGGCGGCGGCGCTCGTGAGGGCCGCGCTCGGCGCTGCCGCCTGCGAGAATCTGCTCGGCGAGCTGGCTGGGCACGTAGCGGCGGATGAGCTGCATCGCGCCCGCCAGGCGCTGCTCGCGCTCTTTCCAGCGCGTGACCAGGTAGTGGAAGAGTGCAACGAAGAGCAGGAAGGCGGCCAGATAGACCGCGCCGCCACCAGCCGTCCAGGCAAGGTCAGGGCGCCCCTCGTGATAGGGAAGCTGCGAGAACATGGGCGCGTAGGGAAGAACGCCGACCTGGGAGAGCGTGGTAAGCGTGACCAGCAGTGTGATACCCCAGCCCATGCCGATGAGCGCGGGCACACGCTCGAAGAGCAGCAGCGCCACGAAGGCTTGGCCCAGCGTGATCATCAGCGCCGGGCTTGTCATCGGCCCTACGCCCCAGGCGAAGAAGACCTCGACACTCCACCATTGAAGGATGGTCAGGGTAACAAACACCCGGTGGGGGCCCGGCCGCCCCCGCAGGATGAGCCCCGTGCCCAGCAGAATCACCCACAGGGAGATATTGAGCCCGGTAAAGGGGAGCATCTCGCGCTGGAACTCGGTGTCGAAGAGCGAGGATCCCACCTGCTCAGGCAGCAGCGAGAGCGAGGCAGGCGTGCTCAGCGCGATCAGCATCCAGACGGTGATGATCGTCAGGCACTTGTCGACGCTGCTCCACTCCAGGGGATTCCCCATGCGGGCGGCGAGCTTTCGGATGGGATTCATTCGCCACCAGCCTACCGCGCGGGCAGGGCGGGGCGCAACGGGGTAGCGCGCAGGGACAGGGAGGGACGAGCTCAGGCCTGCGATGCGCTGGTGAGCTCCCGCACGAAGTTCATCATGGGTTCCTTTAGCTCACGGATGCGCTGGAAGTCACCGATCGCGATGAGATTCGTCATCATCGCGCTGACCGCGTTCACGATCGCTTCGGCGGCGAAGCGCTGTTCGGGCTTCGTCCCGAGGAGTCCACTCTCACCGCGATGGGTCTCGCAGATGATGTCCACGAAGAGTTCCTGGGAGGCCAGGCGCTGCTTCACCGCTTCGGGGCCCGCGGCATAGACCTCGACCAGGAAGGTGCGCGCGAAGGTGGGCTGGCCGATCAGCGTATCGAGATAAACGGTGAGGATGCGTTCGAGCTTTTCCATGGGCGTGAGGTGCGCGCCCTGCTCGGGCGCGGTGGCCGCGAGCGCCGCGATCCCCATCCCCATCACTTTTCCAATGTGCTGCGCGGCAACTTCATAGGTTGCACGAAAGCAGTCTTCCTTGTCCTTGAACTGGGCGTAGAAGGTAGCCCGCGAAACCCCCGCGCGGGCCAGCACGTCGGCCACGGCCACATTGGCGAAGCCCTTTTCGGCCACAACCTCGGCCATGGCGAGCATCAGCCGCTCGCGCTGGGAGCGCTCGACCTCTTCGCGGCTCAGGCCGTGGGGACCCCTCGGTAGGGCCCGGTTGGGGGCGCGCTTGGGCATGTACTGACCTTAGCCCGCCGACGGGGGGCTGCCAATCATAGACATAAATGTTTTTTTCTGACTCAGAATTTCAAAATGATTCCAATGGGTTGAGCTGGTTTCGGAGCTTCTTTGAACCAGTGGGCGCTCAAAAAGTAATAGACAAAATTGTTTATAATTCGTAGATTCCCCCAAAACACGCTGACGCGCACCTCGGCAGCACTGGGAAGAGCACGCCGGATTCGAAGAGGACGCGTTCGAAGCGCAAGAAGGGGACAAGAAAGATGGAAGAGAGAAATAGAGAAGATTCGATGAACTGGCGCACGCGGGCCCGCAGGCTCACTTGCACGATTGCTGTGCTGGCGGCGGTATTGCTGCTGGCGCCGCTGACGGCCCGGGCCGGAGGCTCGACGCCTCCGCCGCCGAGCAACAACGACTTGGGCCTGCAGTCGGGCTGGGGTATCACGGTGCAGTATTCGTTCTGGCTTACCGAGCGCACCGCCGTGGTCGGTGTTCACACCGATCTGATCGATCCTGACGCCGTGAACGGCCCGCACGAGGTGCGCATCACCTTCCCGGCAAACTACTGGAACAGCGGGGGCACACGTTACCCGGTGCTCTACCTCATGCACGGCGGCGCCGGCGGCAGCTCGCGCCAGTGGACCACCGAGGGCGGCGCGGCCGAGTGGATTACGCGCGATGCACCGCTGATCACCGTCATGCCCGACTGCGGCAAGGTCGGCTGGTTCTACGACTGGCCGAACATGAACCAGGGCATGCAGGCCTGGGAGAGCTACCACATCGACCAGCTCATCCCCTGGGTGGACCAGAACCTGCGCACCATTGCACGCAAGGAAGGTCGCGCGATTGCGGGTCTGTCCATGGGCGGTTTCGGCGCCATTCACTATGCGCAGGACCGTCCCGACCTGTTCGCCTACGCGGGCAGCTTCTCGGGCGCGCAGGATCTCGAAGACCAGAGCATCCGCGCCACGATCGTCGAGCAGTCCATTCAGAACGGTTACTGGAGCTATCCCTTCGGGCCGGTGATCTGGCCCTTCGATACGACCTGGGTTGAAAACAACCCGCTGCGCCGCGCCGACCGTCTGCGCACGGTGTGGGTCGCGCTCTATGCCGGTGACGGCATCAACGACCAGGACATTCTCGAGCGCACCGTGGGTTGGTCCTCGTTCCAGCTCAGCAATGCGTTGGACGCCCAGGGCATCCCCCACTTCTGGTGGATGTACGGCCGCGGACCCGGACTGCCCTGGGGCTGCGACGGCGGGCACAACTTCAACTGCTGGAACTTCGCCTTCGAGCATGCGCTGCCCGGGATGATGGATCACCTCTGGCATCCGTAGAAAACACAGGCACAGAGACGGCCGGGCGGGACTGAAACCGCCCGGCCACTTCCAGAAGAGGAGAAGCGGCCATGCAGAGATTCGAATTCCAGGGACAAAGCATTGCATACGTGCGAAGCGGTAAAGGAGCGCCGGTCGTCTTTCTGCACAACGGCGGAACCTCTCACTCCATCTGGGACGAAGTGGCCGGCAAGATCTCCGCCCATCGCGAAGTCTTTGCCATCGACCTGCCCGGCTACGGCGAGTCTTCGAAACCCGGAACCGGTTATGAGCTGGGCAGCTACGTGCGGCTCATCGAGGAATTTGTGAGCGCGCACGAGCTTGCGCAGGTCACTCTGGTCGGTAACTGCATGGGAAGTGCGATCTCTCTGGCCTATGCGAGCGCGCATCCGGAAAGGGTGCGAGCGCTCGTGCTGGTCAATCCGCTGACCGAAGCCACCTTTGCGGCCGGGTCCCTGGGAACCATCCGGCGCCTCGATCAGGGCGCGCCGAAGCTTGCGCGCTTGATGTTTGGCCTGGCAGGGCGCCTGCGTATGCCGCGCTGGAGCGCCGGTCCGGTGATCAGCATGCAACTCGGGGGGATGGGCCGTGCCGCGGGAGTTGCGCAGACGGCTTTCCTGCGCGAGGCGCACGCCAGTCGCGGCCAGCTCCGCTCCCTGCTTGGCGTGGTCGAGGACTTCGACTCCTACGCCGCCCTCGACAGATTCTCGCCCGCCCCCGATTTCCCGCCGATCTGCACGATCTGGGGAATCGAGAACCGCATTCTTTCGGCTGATGCGGGGATGGAACTGAACCGGACCCTGCGACCCCGGCGCCAGGAATGGCTCGAGGGCTGCGGGCATCTGTGCATGATGGAGCGGCCCGGCGCGGTGGCCGAAATCATCGAGGACTTTCTCAGTAACTGCGAACAGGGCCGCGGCGAAGCGGCCGCTGCGAACAAAGTGGAGAGTGTGGCATGAACATTACCGGGAACAACGTCTTCAACCTGGCGGAAATCGCACTGGAGGTCGCGCGTACCGATCCCGATCGCATCGCGGTCATCGAACCCGACGGGCGCGAGCGAAACGGCAAGCGCCGTTACAAGCGGCACACGTATCGTGAGCTCTCTAACGATGCGGAGGCCATTGCGCTGGGCTTGCGTGAGATCGGCGTGGTCGAATGTACGCGCACGATCTTCATGGCGCCGCCGAGCTACGAGTCCTGCGTCCTGCAACTGGCCCTCTCGCGCGTGGGCGCCACGATGCTGTGGATCGATCCGGCGGTGGGTTACCTGAATGTCGGTGAGCGGCTGCGCAGGCTCGAGCCCGAAGCCTTCGTCGGCATCCCGCTGGCGCACCTGGCGCGAACGGTATTCGGCTGGGGCCCGCGCGTGATGCGCAAGGCCATCGTTCTCGGCGCGCCGGGTTTCCCCTTTGCGCACGATTTCCGCTCGCTTCGCAAGGCCGTTCCGGCCCGCCCTGCCATGCCGCAGGTTGATGCCGACGACCCGGCAGCGGTTCTCTACACGACAGGCAGCACCGGACCGGCCAAAGCCACGCTTTATCCCCATCGCAATTTTTGTGAGATCACCCGCATCGCTCACCGGAGCTGGAACTTCCAGCCGGGTGAAGTGCCGGTCGACATGCCGGCGTTTCCGGCATTCTCGTTTATCGCCCTGAGCGCCGGTGGCACGGTGGTTGTGCCGCCCATCAATTTCGCCTTCGAGGGGCCCGCCGATGCCAAGCCCGACCAGATTGTCGAGGTGATCAATGACTGTGGGGTGCGCTCCATGTTCGCCTCACCCGCATTGCTTCGAAACCTGGGGCAGTATGCGGCCAGGACCGGAGCCAGGACTCTCTCGCTCAAGCGGGTGATCGGGGGCGGCGCGCCGATCGTGGCCTCGATTATGGAGCCGCTCCTCGAAATGATGGGGGAAGGAGCGAC
>JAGRBM010000131.1 GCA_020434085.1 Chrysiogenia bacterium
AAGCGTACGAAGAGCGGCCGCGCCGGTTCGGTCGTGGTGCCAGGCGCGCTGCACCACCAGATCGCCCCGCAAAAAAGCGCGGCGTGAATTCCCAAGGAAATCAGCAGGTAGCGCGCGCGCCGCGAGGGGCGCCGGAGAATTGTGTTGACCTGATGCGGCATTTCTCTTAGCTTCGGCCCTGCCGGTGACGGCTTTGGGGCCTGCAAGTGATTGTAGGCCACAGCCTGCCGGAGACAACTAGTCAACGCCTTTGCGGTGCAGCCCTTCTCTCGCTCAACCAGGAGAAGGGCCTAGAGGGAAGCCGGTTAAAGTCCGGCGCGGTCCCGCCACTGTAAGGAGGAAGCGGCTTCGGGTGACCGGAGGCCACTGGTTCAGAGAGCTGAATCGGGAAGGCCGTCCGGACGAGCGACCCCCAAGCGCCGCATGTGATTCCTCCGAGCCAGGAAACCTGCCCGAAGGCGATCCGAAGCAAACCTTTCCGAGGAGAAAGATGCGGGTCGCGTGGTTATATATCCCGCCCGTCCTCCTCTTGGAGGACGGGCGGTCTGCTTTCGGGCGCCTTGTCGTGGCGCTCGCCGTGCTCGCCCTGGCGCTGCCCTCCCGGGCTTTCGCGCAGGAATCTCCCGCGCGGGCGCAGCAGACCGAAGAACTCCCTGAAATCGTTGTCGAGGGCGAACGCATCGCCGAACCGAAGGCCGACCCGATTGCGTCTGCCACGGTGATCGAGCGCGAGGAGATCGAAAGCGAGCCCGTTGGCGCGGGCGAGCTTCTCAATCGCGACGAGGGCGTGCGTGTGCGTGAGCTCGGCGGGCTGGGTTCCTTCTCCACCATTTCCATCCGCGGTTCGACGAGCGACCAGGTGCGCGTGATGCTCGATGGCGTGCCGCTCGAGCGCGCGAGCAACGGCGGCGTCGATCTCTCCATCATCCCCACCGAGAACCTCGACCGCATTGAGATCTACCGCGGCGTGGCGCCGCTCTCGGCGGGCGGCTCCGCTATCGGCGGCGTCGTGAGCCTCACCAGCATCGTGCCCGAGAAAGATGCGCTTTCCCTGCTGGCCGGCGGCGGCAGTTTCGGCTGGCGCCAAGGTGCGCTCCATGCGACCCATGCGAAAAAGGACTCGCCCTACGCTGCACTCCTCTCGCTTTCCTACGAGGGCGCCGAAAACGATTTTTCGTTCCGCAATCCCGCGGGAACGCCCACCGTGACCAGTGACGACTTCGACGATGAGCGACGAAACGCCGATTTTAATCGCGGCGACGCGCTCGTTCGCGTGATTCGCAAGCTCCCCCGCGGCGGGAGTCTCTCGCTGACCGAAGTCTTCGGCGCGCGTGAGCAGGGCGTGAACATCCAGCTCAGCGCGACGCCCCAGAGCGCCACGCGCCTGTTCGAGGCCCGTTCGCTCACGAGCCTCGCCCTCGATCTGCCCGGGCTCACGGACTACTCCTCGCTCGAAGCCCACGCCTTCTTCACCTTCTCGCGGCTCGACATCGACGACCCGCTTGGAGAACTGCTGGGCGGACTCGACACCAAGGACGATGACTACGTTGCGGGCGCCAACGTCCTCTTCGGTCACTACATTTTCGATCCGCTCAAGGCCGAGGCCTTTGCCGAGTTCCGGCACGAGCGTTTTTCGCCCAAGGACGAGGCCCTGCTCGTCAACTTCCCGAGCAGCTCACGCAATCAGCTCACGCTGGCGGGCGGTTTGGAATACGAGGCCCTCACTGAGGAGCTGCTGCTCGTCGCGCAGGTGCGATATGAGCACGCCAGCGACGACCTCAACGGCTCGAACGCCGGCACGCCGACCACGGGCGGCAGCTCTCACAACGAAGTGACCGCCCGCGGCGGCGTGCGCTGGGAACCGCGTCAGTGGCTGCTGCTGAGCACCAATCTTTCTCGCGCGGTGCGGCTGCCGAATTTCTCGGAACTCTTCGGCAACACCGGTTTCGTGCGCGGCAATCCGGATCTGCGCCCCGAAACATCAATCAACTTCGATGCTGGTGCGGCACTCGAGTGGAAGGACCTTCCGCTGGCACGCAAGGCGGGCGTGGGCGTGCGCTACTTCCGCTCGAATGTGGACGACCTCATCACCTTCCGTCTCAACGGCGCCGGGGTGCTGCTGGTCTGCCAGGCCGGCATCAACCAGTGCGCGCTGACCGGCGCGGAGAATCAGGGCGTGGAACTTGCCGCCAAATGGGAGCTGCCCCGGTTTCTCGCATGGGAGGGTAACTTCACCTGGACCCGCGCGCGCCAGAAACCCAGCGACAATTTCGAGCTTCCCTTTGTGCCCCAGTGGCAGGCCTACACGCGCCTTCGACTGGAAGACTCCTTTGCGGGGAAGGCTTCGAGCGCGGGGCTCTGGCTGGATTTCGAATACGTGGGAGCAAACTTCCTGGGGCCCGCCAACCTGAGCGAGGCACCCGAGCGCCGCATCTTTGGTGCGGGCGCCTTCGTGCGCTTCTTCAATGACGAACTGCAACTGACGCTGTCAGCGAAAAACATCACCAACGAGAAAAGTCTGATCAACTTTTCCAACCAACCGCTTCCGGGACTGACCCTGCTGGGGCAGATCCGGTGGCGCGCGATCTAGGCGCCTGGAACGGCGCTCATCAGGAGAAACGCAGATGAAGAAAATTGGAATGCGAATCATGGCGGCCGCGCTGGTGTGCGCGGCGACGGGCGCCTGCACCACCGACGAGCTGCAGGTGTTGCTCGGCGGCAGCCCCGCGCAGGGCGTGCTGGCCATCAGCACCGACTATGCCGACACGGTGGTTTCCAGCGTCGATCGCCTCAGTCGCCAGGCGGCGGTCTCCGAGCTCGTCACATCGGGTGGCAGCGCCGGGCTCTCCGCGCCGCTCTCGGGCGATGTGGTGGCGGCGCACACGCCGAGCCCCTTTGGTGAGATCCTCCTGCTCGACCGCACCGAGGGCAACCTGACCATTGTCACGCCGGGCACCGGTGCGATCCGCGGGCAGTTTGGCGTGCGGAGCATGAGCGAAGATCCCAATCCCAACCCCACCGACGTGCTGGTGGTCAGCGATGAGAAAATCTACGTCGCGCGGCAGGGGCAGTTCACGTTTGCGGCCACCACCTTCGACAACGAGCGCTCCAACGACGTCGTCATCATGGACCCGCTCACGGGTGATCTCACCGAAGTGCCGGCTTTCGATTTCAACGTGGTTTTCGGCGCCAGCGGAACCGGTCACGTGAATACCGCCGGCAACGACTTCGCGCGCGCCGATGCATTGTCATGGGCGGGCGATTACGTCGCGGTGACGCTGCTCAACGCCGACGCGGCCTTCGATGGCAGCGCGGGCACGGGGCTCATTGCGCTGCTTGATCCGGCAACCGACACGATTGTCGATGCCACCCCCGATACAAGTTCCGGCACCACCGATCCCATCGTGCTCGATGCAGGTGGCGGTGACGTGTGTCAGGGACCGGGAACGAAGCTGGTCTACCGCCCGACAACGCAGATCCTGTACGTCGCCTGCTCGGGTATCTTCGGCGACTACTATGCACCCCAGGACGGCGATCACGCGGACCAGATCGACGCCTCGCGGGTTATGGCGGTCGATCTCTCGCCCCTTGCGGAGGGAAATGACGTGGTCGTGACGAGCATTGTCGCCGCCGAGGACTTCTACACCGGCGGCACGATGCCCGATGAAATGTCGCCGCTCTCTGGTGAGCTCGTCATTCTCTCGCCCACGCTGGGTTTTGTGACCACCTACGGATCATTCGGCTGCAACGCGGTGGGCGTGATGAGCCCCTGCAGCCCCGATACCAGCGCGCCGCCGCAGAATGTCTCGCAGGCGCTCTTCAGCTTCAATCCCGCGACGGGCGAGGCCAACACGGTGCCCCTTGCGAATGCGTTTGCTTACAGCTTCGGCTCGATTCTGGGCGATCCATTCACGAATACTCTCTACCTGGCCGATTCGGCTGTCGGAGCCGTCCGGATCTGGGACGTCGATCCGAGCGACAACGGCAATGGCAGTGACCTCAGCGATACGGCCGAAGACGAGAGCGCGGCCTTCGCCCCGACGGCCCGGCCGGGAATTCTCCCGCGCAGCCTCACTTTCTACTAGGCCGCAAGCGAACTGGAGCATCCGCAATGAAAGAGAAAATCCTGATGTCCTGGAGCGGCGGCAAGGACAGCGCCGTGGCACTGTGGGAGCTGCAGCGTGCGGGCGAGTACGAAATCGATGCCCTGCTCACGAGCGTGACCGAGGGCTATGACCGGATTTCCATGCACGGCGTGCGCAATGAACTGCTGGAGCGACAGGCTGCCGCGCTGGGCGTGCCGCTCGAGCGGGTGCAGCTTCCCAAGCTCGCCAGCAACGAGGTCTACGAAGAGCGCATGGGCGCGGCGATGAACGCGGCCAAGGCGCGCGGCATTTCCCGCGTGGCCTTCGGCGATCTCTATCTGGAGGGAATCCGCAGCTACCGGGAGGAGAACCTCGCCCGCGTCGGGATGGAGGCCCTCTTCCCGGTGTGGCTGCGCGAGACCCGGCAGTTTGCAAAGGATTTTCTGAGTGCGGGCTTTCGCACGATGGTGGTGTGCGTCGACACCGCCCAGCTCGGCGCCGAATTCGCCGGCCGCGAAATCGACGAGGCCTTTCTCGCCGAGCTCCCCGAGGGCGTCGATCCCTGCGGGGAGAAAGGCGAGTTCCATACCTTCGTCTTCGATGGCCCGAACTTCAGCGAGCCCGTGAAATTCGAGCTGGGCGAGACGCGCATCGACGGGCAGTTCCACTTCCGCGACCTTGTGCCGAGCTGAGTAAACACATGAACGCGAACCGAATCGTCTCCCTTCTTCCCAGCAGCACCGAGATCGTCTGCGCGCTGGGCTTTCGCGATCGCCTGGTGGGCCGCTCCCACGAGTGTGACTTCCCGCCGGGCGTCGCGGAACTTCCCGTGTGCACCGAACCCAAGGTGGATCTCTCGGGAACCAGCTACGAGATCGACCAGAAGGTCAAAGCCATCCTCGAACAGGCGACCTCGGTCTACCGGGTGTTTGCCGAAGTGCTCGATGAGCTTCGCCCCGACGTGATCGTCACCCAGTCCCAGTGCGATGTGTGCGCGGTTTCTCTTAAAGATGTTGAGGCGGCCGTGTGCAACTTCGTGGGTTCGCGGCCCACCCTTGTTTCGCTCGAGCCCAACAGCCTCGATGATCTCTGGCAGGACTTTCGCAAGGTGGCCCGGGCGCTCGGCGTGCCAGAGCGCGGCGAGCAGCTCGTCAGCCACTGCCGTGCCCGGATGGCGGAGGTCGCAAACCGGGTGAAGCAGGCTGGGGCCGCGCGCCCCCGGGTCGCCACCATCGAGTGGATCGACCCGCCGATGGCAGGGGGCAACTGGATGCCCACGCTGGTCGAAATGGCGGGGGGCGAGAACCTGTTCGGCAAGGCGGGCGAGCACTCCCCCTGGCTCGAATGGGAGGACGTCGTAGCCGCCGACCCCGACTATTTGCTCATCCTGCCCTGCGGCTTCGGGATCGAGCGCACCGAGCGGGAATTGCCGGCCCTGAGCGCCCGCGAGGGGTGGTCCGAACTGCGGGCGGTGCGCGAGGGGCGGGTCTATCTCACTGACGGGCACCACTTCTTCAACCGCCCGGGCCCCCGGGTCGTCGAATCGCTGGAAATCCTGGCGGAAATCCTCCATCCGGGCCTCTTCGAGTTCGGCCACGAGGGGAGCGGCTGGAAGCGCCTTCCCGGCAGGTGAAGCAGGTGGCCCCAGCAGCCGTGATTTGGCTCACGGGCCTCTCCGGGATAAGCTAACCCCCTAAGACTCTTGCTAAATTGGCGAATTGCGGTTTAGAGTAAAGCCAAGTGCAACGAGTAATCGTTCCAGGCGGGAGCATTCCCCGACCCTCTGAGGGTTGGGGGAGTGTCCATGCCCGGCGCCGGTCCCATTTGCGGGCAGGCTGGGCCATTGGGGAGCAAAGCGAGTGAAGGATCCCAATCCAACCCTGAGCATCAGCATCGGCGACCGCATTCGCTGGTGGTTCTTCGGCGGCGCCCTGGTGTCGTCCCTGCTCATCATCGCGCTCTTTTCGCTCCAGCTCGACCTCACGATCGTCAGTTTCCTGGTGGTTCTGGTCTCCGCGGGCGTCTCTGCCGGCGTGAGCGCCATCATCACCCGGCGCCTCAAATCCGACCTCAATGCCCTGATGACGGCCGCCCGGCGCGTCTCCGAGGGTGAACTCAACGCCCCCATCAACATGGGGGAGAAGAAATACCGCGACGAAACCGATGAGCTGGCCGGTCTGTTCCAGGAAATGCAGCAGAACCTCCAGCAACTGGTGGGGCAGATTCAGGCCACCGGTACCAAGATCACCGGTGCGGCCCACGGGCTCTCGGCCACGGCCGAGCAGATGACAACTTCCACCCAGGAAATCGCCGCCACCATGGCCGATATCTCCCGGGGCACCGATCACCAGAGCCGCCTGGTGGAGCGAACCTCCTCGGGCATGCGCGAGGTGGTCAACGCCGTCGAGCAGACCGAGCGCAGCGCGGCCGAGAGTGCCGAGCGCGCGACCAAGGCGGTGGAGACCGTGCGCGGCAGCTCGAAGCTGGCCGAGGAATCGGTCGACAAGATGCGCGAGATTTTCGAGCGCGTCGAAGACTCCTCGCGTCTGATGAGCGCGTTCTCCGACAAGCTCAAGCAGGTCAACAAGATCGTGGTCGTCATCTCGGGCATCGCCCAGCGCACGACCCTGCTCTCGCTCAATGCCACCATCGAGGCCGCCAAGGCCGGCGAATACGGCCGCGGCTTTGCCGTGGTGGCCGACGAGATCCGCAAGCTCGCCGAGTCGACGACCCGTTCGGCCGAGCAGATTACCGAGCTCATCGAGGGCGTCGAGGAAGAGAGCCGCCGCGTCGTTGAGGCCATGCAGGCCAGCGTCGACACCGTGGCCGGCAGCCGCTCGGACGTGACGAGCATCGGCGACGCCCTGCAGGGCATTGTGGGCAGTTTCAGCGAGATCCAGCTTCAGACCCAGGGCATCAGCGAACTGGCCCGCACGCAGGCCAGCCAGAGCCAGGAAATCCTCAAGGCCATGGAAGACATCCAGAACGTGGCCGACAATACCGCCGCCTCGACCATGGAAATTTCCGCCGCCACGCGCGAGCAGACCAACTCCATGCGCGAGATGAGCAACTCGGCGCTGGAGCTCTCCGACCTGGCCGAGCAGCTCAAGGCCGCTGCCAGCCGCTTCCGGCTGGAGCAGGGGAGCGCCGGTGACAACGGTTCGATCGTGGGCGGAGGCGTGACACCGTTCCGCATCCAGAAGCCCTCGGACGACGACGATGACGAAGCGGCGCTGGTCATTGAGGCCTGAGCGGCTGTCCAATGGCCAGTGACCTGCGCGATGAATTATTTCTGATTTTCACCCAATCGGGTGAGCGGTACGCCTTGCACCTGAAACAGGTGGACGAAGTGCTGGAGATGCCGCGGCTGGAGTTCGTTCCCCGCTCACCGTCCCAGTGCCTGGGAGCGATCCCCCACCACGGACAGGTACTGGCGGTGGTGGACGCCGCCAGCGTGCTCGATGCGCCGGCGAAGGGCTCGCAAAGCACGCAGGACGTGCCCACGGTGCTCTCCGGCTCGTTGACGCGGCTCGTGGTCCTCAGCTATGGCGACTGCACGTTCGCCCTGCAGGTGGACCGGGTCGACCGGATTTCCCCGCTTTCCTCGAAGCAGCGTGTTGCCGGGGGCGGGGAAGAGGATGCAGCCAAGTGGCTCGAAGGGGTTTACCCGGAGCCCGATGGCATTGTAAATAAGATAAACACGGCAGTGCTGGTCGAGACAATCGACCGAATCTTCCAGGCAGCTTAGAAATAAGGGGACGCACCAACATGGCCATCCGGGTATTGATCGCTGACGACGCGGTCTTCATGAGAAACATGATCCGGGACATCTTCGCCGATCCGGAATTCGACGTGGTGGGCGAGGCGACCAACGGTCAGGAAGCCGTCGAGAAATACGGCGAGCTCAAGCCCGACGTGGTGACGATGGATATCGTGATGCCGATGAAGAGCGGCATCGAAGCGGTCAAGGAAATCTGTGCGACCGACTCCGACGCGCGCATCATCATGTGCAGCGCGCTGGGGCAGGAATCGCTGGTGATGGAGGCCATCGAGGCCGGGGCCAGCGACTTCATCGTCAAGCCCTTTACGCCCGAGAAAGTCCTCGAAGTCGTCAAGAAGGTGGCCTCGCTCTAGTCTCCCTTTCCATGGGTTGGCAGCGCAGGGCCTACGGCTGAGCGCAGGGCAGGCGCGGAGCTTCCCATGGACATGTCCAAATACAAGACCATGTTCGTCAACGAGGCGCAGGAAAGCCTCGGGCAGATGGACGTGGCCGCAGCGCAGCTCCAGCGCAGCCCGGGTAACAAGGAACTCGTCGACCAGCTCTTCCGCCAGGCCCACTCGGTAAAAGGCATGGCCGCGTCCATGGGCTACGACGAGATCGCCGAACTCTCCCATTCCGTAGAAGATCTGATGTCGAGTTTCCGCGATGGTGATCGCGAGCCCGACAAGACGGTGATCGACCTGCTTGTCGAGGGAATCGATATCCTCTCCATGCAGGTGGATGCCCGTGCGAGCGATGCCGAGCCCCGCAACGCCGACGAGGTAGCTGGCCGCATCCGCTCCCTGCTGGGCGGTGAGGCTCCGAAGAAGGCGGCGCCGGCCCCGGAGAACGCCGCCGAGCCCGAGGCCGCCGCAGCGGAGACTGCTCCTGCCGAACCCGCCGGCGGGCAGGACTACGAAGTGCACTACCGCCTTTCCGTCGACGGCGCCATGGGCGGGCTCAAGGCCTTTCTCGCCTACAAGCGCCTGGAGACCGTCGGCAAGGTGGTTTCGAGCAAGCCTTCGCTGGCCGACATCAAGAAGGGCAACTTCGAAGACGGCGTGCGCGTTCACCTCTCGGGGGTTACTTCGCGCGAGGAAATCGCAAAGGTTCTCGAAGCCATCAGCGAAGTGAGCGACTGGGAAGCGGCCCAGTCCGTGCCTGCACCTGTTGCCGAAGAAAGCGAGCCCAAAGAGAAGCCCACGACGTCCCCGAAGGCGGTGGAGTCCACGGTTCGTGTTCGCACCTCCTTCCTCGACTATTTCATCAACGCAGTGGGCGAGCTGACCTCCCTGCGCGCCCGTCTCTCGGGTTACGCGCAGGAACGCGACGAACCCGAACTCACCGAGATCAGCGACCGCCTCGATGCCCATGTCCGCGAAATCTATGCGCAGGTGATGAACATCCGGCTGATGCCGCTGGAGTCGGTAACCTCCATTCTGCCGCGCACAGTGCGCGAGCTTGGGCGCAAGAACGGCAAGGAAGTCCACTTCGAGATGCGGGGGCAGGACCTGGAAGTGGACCGCTCGATTCTCGAAGTGGTGCTCGATCCGCTCATTCACCTGCTGCGTAACGCCGTCGATCACGGCATCGAAACGCCGGGTCAGCGCGAAGCCGCCGGCAAGCCGCGCGAGGGCTCCATCCGCCTGCTGGCTTTTCGCGAGCGCGAAAAAACCATCATCCAGATCACCGACGATGGCCGCGGCATCGATGCTGGGAAGCTGCGTGCGAAAGCGCTGGGCAAGGGGCTGATTACAAGCGACGAAGCCCAGAAGATGAGCGACCTCGACGCCTATCAGCTCATTTGCCTGCCGGGCCTGTCGACGGCCGAGCAGGTGACGGAAACCTCGGGCCGCGGTGTGGGCATGGACGCAGTCAAGGCGCTGATGGAGCGCATCGGCGGCAGCCTGCAGATCACCTCGGTGTTCGGGCAGGGGACGACCTTTGAGCTGGTCCTGCCCCGTTCGGTCGCCATCGTCCCGGTGCTCATGGCCGGCGTGGGTGAGCAGACCTTCGCCTTCCCGCTCGGGCGCATCGTCAACACGGTCATTGTTGAGAACAAACACCTCCAGCACAGCCGCGGCGTGCGCTACTACGTGCAGGGCGGCACATCCGTTCCGGTGGTGAACCTGGGCGCGGCACTCGGGGTGCCCGGCGCGGGCGTGGCCGAACAGTGCCACCTGGTGCTGGTCGAGCGCGGAGACCAGATGATGGCCATTGAGGTCGACCACTTCATCGGCCACCAGGAAGCCTTCATCAAGCCACTGGGACGCCCGCTCGATCACATCGAGTGCCTGGGCGGCGCGACGGTCACGGGCTCGGGCCGGCCCGTTTTCGTCATCGAGGTCACGGCGCTCACCCCCCAGGGGGAGAGCGAATTTGCCGAGTCCGTTCCTGCCTGATTTCGCGCACTTTCGCGCCCGCGTGCCTCTTTCCACAAAACCTGATACTCTGGGCGTCATCGGGATTGCGCGAACATCAATGGCGGGGCGTCGCTTCATTTACTGATGCGGCAACAGGGGCCTGTATGCCAACAACAGCGGCCATACCGGAGACGATACTTGTCGTAGAGGACGATGCCGACGCGCTCGCCCTCTATGAGGAGATCCTGACCCGCCGCAACTACCACGTGCTCAAGGCGGCGACCGGACGCGAGGCGCTTCGCCTTGCCGAGAAGATCATTCCCGACCTCGTGTTGCTCGACCTGATCCTGCCCGACATGAGCGGCGAGGAAGTCTGCCAGCAGCTTCGCCTCACCCCGAGTGGGGCGCTGGTCCCCATCGTGGCGATCAGCGGCCAAATGGGGCGCGAAGAAATGCTCGATCTGCTCTCGCGCGGCGCCGACGATTTCCTGACCAAGCCGGTGGCGCCGCCCGAGCTGCTCGCCCGTATCGAATCGCACCTGCGCGCGCGCCGTTTCGGCAGCCGCTACGTGCGCACTTTCACCAGCCTCTCCGTGCCCCTGGCCGTGCTCGATGCCGAGGGTCTGTGCCAGGAAGCCAATCCAGCGCTCGCCGACGCACTCGGCGAGGCGCCCGAATCGCTCACCGGAAAATCGATCGCGCCGTATCTGGATGAAAGCGTGCGCAAGCAGTTTGAGCGCCTGGTTGCGGAGGCGGTCTCGAGCGGCCAGCCCGGAGCACTGGCCAAGTGCAGCCTGGTCGGCCGCGCGGGCGAGCGCGCCGTTCACGAAGTGAAGATCCGCCGCCTGCAGGGACTGGTGCCCGAGGTGATGGTGGAGTTCATCTGTGATGGCCACTGGGGTGAGCTTGCCGCGCAGCTCCAGCAGACTCGCGAGTTTCTGGCCGCCGTTGTGCAACACAGCGGCTATCCCATGATCGCCGCGCAGCAGGACGGTTCTATCATTGTCTTCAACGAAGCGGCCGAG
This sequence comes from Chrysiogenia bacterium, assembly GCA_020434085.1. Taxonomy (NCBI): domain Bacteria; kingdom Pseudomonadati; phylum Chrysiogenota; class Chrysiogenia; species Chrysiogenia bacterium. The sequence goes on from JAGRBM010000131.1 coordinate 11,234, forward strand.
CGCCTTTCGGGCTACAAGCTCGAAGAGGTTGTGGGCGAGCTCAAGGTCGGTGATTTCTACGCCCCCGGCGTGCTGGAGGACCTGCGCCGCCGGCTCGAGAGCGAGAACTACGGCGGACGCGGCCGCCTGGAGCCCTGCGTGAATGCAATCATCGCCAAGGGTGGGGAAGAGATTCCCGTGATGATCTCCGCGTCGGTGCTCTATGACCGCAGCGGTCAGGAACTGGCCTGGATGGCGATTCTCGACGACCTGCGAGAGCGCATCCGCATTGAAAAGGACCTTGAGGCCGCCCGCGAAATGCGCATCTCCGAAGCGCGCAAGAGCGCCGCGACGGCGGTTGCCGGCGCGGCCAGCCACGAGCTGGCCCAGCCGCTCATGGCGACTTTCGGCAAGATCCACCAGCTCGAAGACGCAGTGGCGGGCAACGACAAGGCCGCGCAGCTTGTCGCCTCGCTCTCTGAAGAAGTGCAGCGCATGCAACAAATCCTGAGCGATCTGGGCAAGGTGCAGGATTTCCGGCAGCGCCGCTACGCGGGCGACACGAGCATTCTGGACATGAAATCGGAAGAGAAGGACTGAGAACCAGCACCGCAATGGGCACCAAGAGAACAAGCAAGAAGAGCCGGCGCCTGGAGCGCCGCGCAGCAGCGCTCGACGAACTGCTCGGGTCGGTCAGTCGCTTCAGCGAAGACCTGTCCACTTCCAGCAGCATGGACGCGCTGCTGCGTCGCATGACGCGCATTGTGGGAAAGACCTTTCCCGATTCGAGCTATTGCCTGGCGCTCTACCGGGGGGAAGCCGCCGAAATCGTCGCCTGCTCGGGAGGGCTGCGCCCGCTTCTGGGGCGGAGCTTTACCGCCGATTCGAAATACCGGCGGCGCGGCCGCGACCGGGGCAGCCACCGGCTGATCACGGATTTCGAGACGATCGCGCCTTACGGTCCCATGAGCCCGGGCAGCGAAGCCATTCTTGTCGTTCCGCTCATCTCCCTGAGCAACGATCTTGGAATTCTCTGGATCGAGCTGGCGAGTGCCGATCAGGCCAGCGAGGAGCGCGTCGCACTCGTGCGCATTCTGGGAAACCAGTTCGCCGCCGCCTATCGCAGCCTGGTGCTGGCCGAGCGTACCGACGTGTTGCAGGGCTACGTCGAGGGGCTCTTCGAACACTCCAACGCGGCGATCCTGGTGCTGGACAAGGACCGCAGGGTGCAGTTCGTGAACCCGGTCATGCTGGCCCTGCTGGGGCAGGAAGGCAGCGAGGTACTGGGGGCGGACTTCTTCGACTTTGTCGTGGTGGACGAGCGCTACGGTCGCTGGAAGAACGCCTTCAGCGAAGCGGCTGCCGGGCGTGAGGTCACGGGCGAGCCCATGGACTTCCTCTCCTCCGATGGCGGGGTGCGCCACCTGGTCGTCAATGCCACGCAGGTGCCGGGGCGCGAGGGTGGCAAGCAGAAAGACATTCTCTTTGTCGGCCTGGACGTGACCGAGACGGTGGGCCTGCAGAGCACGCTGGCGCAGCAACAGAAACTGGCCTCGCTCGGCGAGATGACCGCCGGCATCGCCCACGAGTTCAACTCCCCGCTCACCGTGTTGGGGTCGGCTGCGGAGCTGCTCCTCCGCGGGGCCGAGCGGGTAGGGCTTCCCACCGAGGACCTCAAGAGCTCGGCGGGTTTCGTGCGCGAATCACTCGACCGGGTGAACAATCTGGCGAAAAACCTGCTCAGCTTCTCCAGGCCGGAGATGGCCCAGAGCAAGCGGCCGCTCGACCTCAACGAAGAGATCGAGCGCGCGCTCTCCTTCAGTCGTTACGAACTCTCCCGCGGCGGGGTGAAAATCCAGACCGACCTGGAGAAGGATCTGCCCAGCATCGTGGCCGTTCCCGGAGAGGTGCAGCAGGTGCTCATCAACCTGCTCAACAATGCCAAGCAGGCCATGAGCCCCGGCGGCGGCACGATCGTCGTGCGCACGCACGCGTGCGAGGATGGCGGCGTTTCCGTGGAGATCGAGGATCAGGGCCCCGGCATTCATCCCGACCTGGGTGAGAAGGTGTTCAATCCCTTCATCACCACCAAGCAGGAAGGCTCGGGCTTGGGGCTTTACATCACCCGCGGCATCATCGAACGCCACGGCGGAACCATTCGCTTCGAATCATCCAAGGACGGCACGATCTTCCACCTGCGCTTTCCGGTAAACGTGCAGTAGAGGCTAGTCCGCCGCGCCGGGCGTGAGGTTGACGGTATAGAGGACGTCCTCGCCGTCGGCGTCGCTGGAAATGGGCTGGGCGCCCACGACGTCCACGAAGTAGCGAACTCCCTGATAGAGGAAGTTCAGGCC
>JAGRBM010000132.1 GCA_020434085.1 Chrysiogenia bacterium
TCGGACACGACGAGCGCGCCGCTTCCCGGCCCGCCGCCGCCATGCGGCGTCGAGTAGGTCTTGTGCAGGTTGATCTGTGAGACGTCCACGCCCATCTTTCCGAAGGACGCCTGTCCCATCAGCGCGTTGAGATTCGCGCCGTCGCAATAGAACCGCGCGTCCACGGCGTCGAGCGCCTTGGCGATTTTCGCGACGTCACGCTCGAACAGGCCCACAGTGTTGGGATTGGTCAACATGATCGCGGCGACTTCGTCGTCGATCAGGTCCTTCACATCGTCGTAGTGCAGAATGCCGCTCTCGCGCGCCTTCACCTCGACCACCTTGTAACCGCACAGGGCGGCGGTCGCCGGGTTCGTGCCGTGGGCGCTGTTGGGAATGATGACCTTGGTCTTCTTGTTCCCCTTCGCCTCGTGATAGGCGCGAATCATCATCATGCCGGTGAGCTCGCCGTGGGCGCCCGCGGCGGGCTCCAGCGTGCACGAATGCATTCCGGTAATTTTGATGAGCAGTTCCTGAAGCTCGTAGAGAATCCCCAGCGCGCCCTGGGCGAAGACTTCGGGCGTGTAGGGATGGCCGCCCGCAATGCCCGGCAGGCCGGCGATGAGCTCATGCACCTTGGGATTGTATTTCATGGTGCACGAGCCGAGCGGGAAGAAGCCCGCATCAATGCAGTAGTTCCAGCCCGCAAGGCGCGTGAAGTGGCGGATCACGTCGAACTCGGTGAGCTCAGGCATTCCGCTGAGCTCGTCGCGAATGAGATGGCTTTCGAGGCCCGACGTGCCGAAATCGGCTTCGGGAAGCGCCTCGTCCGAGGGAAGCGAGTAGCCCTCGCGGCCGGGGGCGCCGCGTTCAAAGAGCAGGGATTCCTCAAGTGCCAGTCCGACGGTGCCAGGGATGCGGCGCGCGCGATCTTTTGAAGGTCCGGCTTTGCTCATCGGGCAGCCTCCTTGAGCGCTACGGCCAGTTTATCGATCTCGGTTGTGCTGCGCATCTCGGTCGCGCAAACAAGCAGCGATTTCTCGAATCCCGCGCCCAGCAGGCGCCCGAGCGCGACGCCTGGCACGATTTTCTGCTCGCCCAGTTTGGCGACGATCGCGTCGGCGCCCTTGGGACAGTCGAGCACAAATTCGTTGTAGGTCACGCCGGAAAAGCGCACCGAATAACCATCGAGCGCACCGAGCTTTTCTTTCGCATATTGCGTGGCGGCGTAGTTGCGGCGGGCCAGGTCCTTCAGCCCCTTCTTGCCGAAGAGCGAGAGCCAGACGGTCGCCCAGAGCGCGCACAGTTGCTGCGAAGTGCAGATGTTGCTGGTGGCGCGCTCGCGGCGAATGTGCTGCTCGCGCGTGGCAAGCGTGAGCACGAAGCCGCGCCTTCCCTGCGTGTCGACGGTTTCCCCAACGACGCGGCCGGGAAGCTGGCGAACGTCGGACATTTTGCAGGCGAAAAGTCCCACACCCGGGCCGCCCCAGCTCATGGGAAGCCCCCAGGCCTGCCCCTCGCCGCAAACAATGTCGGCGCCGAAATCGCCTGGCGCGCTGAGAAGTCCGAGACTCGTCGCCTCGGCAAAGCAGGCAATGAACTTGCCCCCCGCGCTGTGGGCCAGCTCGGCGCCGGCCTTCCAGTCTTCGATCACACCCAGAAAATTGGGCGACTGCATCACGATACCGGCAAAATCATCGCCCGCCTCGGCAATGGCGGCCTTCAGTGCGGCGGTGTCGGTTCGGCCGCTTTTTTCGTCGAAGGGCACGACGACGATCTTGAGCTCGGGCGGCTCGCAATAGGTGCGCACCACTTCCAGGTATTCGGGATGGAGCGCTCCGGAGACGATAAAGGTCTTGCGCTTGTGCTTGAGCACACGTGCCACCATGAGCACGGCCTCTGCCGTGGCAGTGGCGCCGTCATACATGGAGGAGTTGGCGACCTCCATGCCCGTGAGCATCGTGACAAAGGACTGGAATTCGAATGCGGCCTGCAGCGTGCCCTGCGCCATCTCGGGCTGATAGGGGGTGTAGGCCGTGGCGAATTCGCCGCGAGTAACGATGGGCGCAATGGCCGCGGGGATGAAGTGCTCGTAGCAACCGGCCCCGGCGAAGTTCACCAGGCCGGCGGGCAGCGCATCGGAGAGCTCGCCCATGTGGTCGAGCAGGTCTTTCTCCGAAAGCCCCTTGCCGATGGGGAGCAGCTCGCGCACCCGCAGTTCATCGGGAATCTGTTTGAGCAGCTCTTCCATGCTGGAAACGCCGATGGCATCGAGCATGAATTTGCGATCGTCGTCGCTCAGAGGGATATAGCGCACGGTGTTGGAGCACTCCCCGGAGTGGATACGGGCCGTGGGCCCTTATTCTTCAATCAGCGCTTTGTAGTCTTCCGGGCTCAGCAGGGTGTCCTGCTCACCGGGGGCGGAAAGCTCGATCTCGATCATCCAGCCTTCGCCATAGGGATCTTCATTGAGGGTCTCGGGCGCCTCGGCCAGCGTCTCGTTGACGGCGACCACCTCCCCCGAGAGCGGGGCGAAGAGATCGGAGACGGCCTTGACCGACTCGACCGTACCAAAGGGCTTGTCCTGCTCGAGCTCATCGCCCTCTTCGGGAAGCTCGACAAAGACGACGTCCCCCAGCTCCGAAGCGGCATGGGCGGTAATCCCGATGCGCGCGCGCGTGCCGTTGATGCGGCACCATTCATGTTCCTTGGTATAGAGCAGGTTCTCGGGAATCTCACTCATTGCGGGGGACTCTCTCTCAAACTCGGCCCACGGGCTTGGAAACCGGGCCGGTCTTTCGCGCGCCCTCTCGGGCGGCATTCGCGATAAGTAGGTGGGAA
>JAGRBM010000133.1 GCA_020434085.1 Chrysiogenia bacterium
AGACCTGCCCGAATGGCCCGCCTACGAAAAAGACAAGCGCGCAACCATGGAACTGGGCAAGGAATGCCGCGTGCTCGAAGACCCCTACGCGCCTGAGCGGCAGGCCTGGGACGAACTCCTCTAGGAGCACTCTCAACAAGAAACCCCGGCCGATGGCCGGGGTTTTTCACTTTCAGAATCGATTCGGGAGGTTCAGTGGTGACCACCGCCTCCACCGCCGCCGCCGCCGCCTCCGCCGCCGCCGCCACCACCGCCACCGCGCTTCTTCGTGGCCTTGCTGACGGGTCCGGTCTCGGGCAGTTCACGCTTGAGGCGCCAGAGATCGCCGTAGGTCACCTGCTGCTCCATGGCGTAGTAGACCTTCGAAATGGGGAGCCCGCTCTTGAACAGGTCTGTGGCCTGCTGCTTGAGCTGATCGGTGAATTCCATGTGCGTCCTCCTGGGGGCGGCGCGGGCCGGATGCGGCGCGCTGCCTGTCTGCCCGGCGTATTTAGCCGCTAAAGGCCCGCAGGGGCAAATTTTGCGGCGCGCGTCCGCAATTGCGAAAGCCGGGGCTCTCTCCTACCCTCTGCCGGGCATCACGCACATGCAGGAGAGTTTCAGCCATGGCCGAAGAGCCGACGATCGGATTCTGGCAGTGGGCCAAAAAGACGCCCGAGCGCCCGGCGCTCATTTTTTCCGACGGCGAGCGCATCACCTACGGGGAGCTCGGCGCGCGGGTCAATCAGATCTCCCACGGTCTGCGGGCGCTGGGCCTGAAGAAGGGCGATAACGTCGCCATCGTACTGGCCAACGAGCCCGCCTGGCTTGAGACGATTCTCGCTACTCTTCAGCTCGGTATGTATCTCACGCCCATCAACTGGCACCTGACCGGGCCAGAAATCGCCTACATCGTCGAGGACTCCGAGGCCAAAGTGCTCATCGCAGGCGGGGAATTTGCCGACGAGTGCGGCAAGGCAGTTAAAGAGCTCAACTTTCCGGCCGAGCGCCTGTTCACCACGGGCGAAATTCCGGGGTTTCGCCCCTTTGTCGAGCTTTACGAGGGCCAGCCCGATACCGATCCCGACGAGCGCGCCCCCGGCCAGATGATGAACTACACCTCCGGCACGACGGGCCGCCCCAAGGGCGTGCGCCGTCCCATCGGCAACGAGAGCCCCGAGGAAGGCTCGCAGGCCAATGTGGTGTTGCTCCAGCTCTTCGGCATCCCCTTCGGCGAGGGAGTCTACCTCTCCCCAGGGCCCCTGTATCACACAGCACCCGGCGCCTTCGCGCTGGCTTCGCTCCACACGGGCCAGATCGTCGTCGTAATGAACAGGTGGGACCCGGCCGATGCACTGCGCCTTATTGAAGAACAAAAGGTCACCTGCACCCACATGGTGCCGACCATGTTCCACCGGCTCGTGGAGCTTCCCGACGAGGTAAAGCAGAAAGCGGATACTTCCAGCCTGCGCCACGTGCTCCATGCCGCCGCGCCGTGCCCGGTTCCGCTCAAGCACCAGATGATCGAGTGGTGGGGCCCGGTCATCCACGAGTATTACGCTGCGACCGAGGGCGGCGGCTCCAAGATCGGGCCACAAGAGTGGCTCGAACATCCCGGGTCTGTCGGGAAGCCCTGGCCCGGCGCGGAGATTCACATCCTCGACGACGACGGCAACGAGCT
>JAGRBM010000134.1 GCA_020434085.1 Chrysiogenia bacterium
ATGAACGAGCAGGGCAAGAACACCGCCGCCATCTGCGCCGCCCCCAAGGTGCTCGCCGACGTGGGCGTGCTCAAGGGACGCAAGGCGACGAGCTATCCGGGCGTGCTGGGCTCGCTAAAGCCCGAGGGCGTCGCTGTCACCACCGACGCCGTTGTCAAAGACGGCCCCGTAATTACTTCCCGTAGCGTGGGAACGGCCATGGACTTCGCCCTCGCCCTCGTCGAGGAACTCGAAGGCAAGGATCGGCGCGACCAGGTCGAGCAGGCCATGGCCCGCTAGGCACGCCCTCCGTGAGCGATCCCCGCAAGACCACCGCCGCCCAATGGGACGAGGTCTGGCGCGGCACCAGGGTGCCGGTGCGCCCCGGGCGCATCAATCCCTCCGTCATCTCCACGCGGCGCCTGCTGCTCGGCGCGCTTCCCGGCACTGCAACCAGCATCTTCGAGCTGGGCTGCGCGCCCGGCGCGTGGCTGGCCGACCTGCACCTTCGCACCGGACTCCGGGTCGGCGGGTGCGACCTCTCGCCCGAGGGAGTTGCGTGGACCCGGCGCAACTTCGAGGCCCTCGGCGTCGTGGGCGAGGTCTTCGAGACCGATGTGTTCGAGCTCAGTCCTGAAAAACATGGCGCGCACGACCTGGTCTATTCGCTCGGGCTCGTCGAACATTTCTCCGACACCCGCGCGGTTGTCGAAGCCCATGCGGCCATCACCCGCCCGGGCGGCATCGTCATTGTCAGCGTCCCCAACCTGCAGGGGCTCTCGGGCAGGCCCTACTACCGCGCCGACCCGAACGTGGAGAAAACCCACGAGGTGATGACGGCGGAGCGACTCGAAGAGGCGGCCCGTTCCGCCGGGCTCGAACCGATCCACGCGGGCTACGGCGGGCCTTTTTCGGCCTACGTGCTGCTCGACCGGATGCGCGGGCGCACAAAGCGACTGCTCACCTACGGTGCCTGCACTGTGGCAGCGGCGCTGAGCTATCCCCTGCACAGCCGCCAGGTCAGCGGGCAGGTGCGCCTGATTGCGCGCAAGAGCGCCGATTGACGTGTTCGCGCGTTGCGCCTGCTTCCACATTCGCTAAACTGACAACCGGGTTTTGATCCAAAAAAGCGGACCGATGCACCCTCGGGCGCGCCGGTCCCAACAGCCAGGGGGTTTCGAACCGATGAAAAAGACACTCGTGATGGTGCTTGCCGCGCTGTGCGTGGCAGCCTGCCAGCAGGAACCAAGGAAAATGGATTCGCCGCCCGCGCCCGAGGCGCCGCCGGCCGCCGCTGAACAAGCTGCTCCGGCCGCCGCGCATGCCGACACGGACGTGATCGGGATGCTGCTCAAGAGCGAGCTGGCCACGGGCCTCGATCCCGAGATGGCCTTTGTTCCCGAGGACAACCCGGTGACACCCGCGAAGGTGGAGCTGGGGCGCCTGCTCTACTTCGATGCCCGCACCTCGCGCGACGGGACCGTTTCGTGCGCGACCTGCCACCATCCCGATACCGGCTGGACCGACAAGGGCCCGACCTCGACGGGCATTGGCGGTCAGAAGGGCACGCGCCGCGCGCCTCCCTCGTTCAACCGCCTGTTCTCGACCCTACAGTTCTGGGACGGCCGCGCCGCCAGCGTCGAAGAGCAGGCCAAGGGCCCGATTGAGAACCCGATCGAGCACGGAATGACGCACGCGGATCTCGAAGCGCGCTTTTCGAAGATTCCCGAATACGGCCCACTCTTTGAAAAAGCCTTCGGCACGTCCGAAGTCACCATCGACCGCTTTGCCAAGGCCGTCGCTTCGTTCGAGCGCACGATCATTTCGGGCAACTCGCCCTTCGACAAATGGCAGGCCGGCGACGAGAGCGCCGTCAGCGAAGAAGCCAAGCGCGGCCATCAGGTCTACCTGGCCGAGGGTCGCTGCGCGATCTGCCACTCCGGCGCAAACTTCACCAACGAGCAGTTCCACAACCTGGGCGTGGGAATGAACAAGGAGAAACCCGATCTCGGTCGCTACGAGGTCACTAAAGCGGAAAAGGACAAGGGCGCTTTCAAGACACCGACCCTGCGCAACCTCTCCTCGCGCGCGCCCTACATGCACGATGGCAGCGAGCCCACGCTTGAATCGGTGGTGGAGCTCTACAACCGCGGCGGCAACAAGAACGATCACCTCGATCCGCTCATCACGCCGCTCAATCTGACCGAGCAGCAGAAGAGCGACCTCATCGCATTCATGAAGTCCCTCGACGGCCCCAGCACGAAGGTGGACATCCCCGACGTCTTCCCCGGCGGCTGGAAGGCCGGGATGCCGGTCGAGTAAGAGCCCTTGCAGACACGCATCACAAAGGGCTGCCTGCTGCTCACGCTGCAGGCGGCCCTTTTCCTTTTTGCCTGCGACCCGCTTCCCAAGACCCCCGAGTGGGCCAAAAAGCAGCAAGCGGCGCCGGCACCCGCCGCGCAGCCCGCAGACCCCGTCGCGACAAGCGAGCCGCCGAGTTCGCCGGCCAAGCCCTGGGACTGCACCAACAACCAGTGGAGCTGGGCGCCCGGGCCCGACGCGCCGATCACCTCGGTCGTCCGGCTGGCGCGCAGCCCCCACGTGCGCCCCTGCCCGCCGCCGGCCGGCTCCATTGTTCCGGAGATTCTCCCGGTGGGGCTCGACTGGAAGGACGCCGTTGTTCCCGCGGACAATCCCGTCACCGCACAGAAAGCAGAGCTCGGCCGCATGCTGTTCTACGACACGCGGCTTTCCATCGATGACTCGACCGCGTGCGCGACCTGTCACGATCCCAATTACCAGTACACCGAGCGCAGCCCGCGCCCCATCGGCGTGCCGGGACTCTTCGGAAAACGCCGCACCCCGACGCTCATCAACCGCGCGTTTTCCTCTGCGCAGTTCTGGGACGGGCGCGCCGCCAGCCTCGAAGACCAGGCGCTCCAGCCGGTGACCAACCCCATGGAGATGGCGTTCAAGAGTGGTGACGAGATGATCGCGCGTCTCAGGGAGCTCGAAGCCTACGGCCCCTTCTTCGAAGCCGCTTTCGGTGACAACGCCATCACGCAGGAACGCGTCGCCAAAGCGCTGGCCACTTTCATGCGCACGGTGGTGAGCGCGGATTCGCCCTTCGATCGCTGGCGGGCCGGAGACAAGGAAGCCCTGCAACCCGACGCCATCGCCGGCTGGGAGCTCTTCCGGGGCAAGGCCCGCTGCATCACCTGCCACGGCGGCGCCAATTTCACCGACGAACAGTTCCACAACGTGGGCGTCGGGATGAACGCGAAGGTCCCCGACCTCGGCCGCTACGAAGTGACCCACAACGAGCGCGACAAGGGCGCGTTCAAGACGCCGAGCCTGCGCAACGTGGCCGAGCGCGCGCCCTACCTCCACAACGGCTCGGCCGCCACGCTCGAAGAAGTCCTTGCGCTCTATATTACCGGCGGCGAGGCCAATCCCTGGCTCTCGCCGCTCCTTGAGCCCGTGCCGCTCACCGAAGACGAGATGCGCGAGCTTCTTGCTTTCCTGAAGTCGCTGACCGGTACCCTGCCCCACATCGCCGCGCCCAACACCCTTCCCGGCGGCACCTGGGACAAGACCCGCCGCAAATAAAAAGCGCCCCCGGCATGGGAGCGCTTTTCCTGTCGATGCAGTGGATGCCTCAGTAGCTGGCCGACTCGCGCGGAAGAAGTCCGGCCTCGGCCCACCAGGCGAACGCGTCGGCGAGCGACTCCTCTGCCGGGCGGTAGGGCTCGAGACGCAAGGTGCGGCGCTCGGAGACGCCATCGGGCAGCGAGCGCGAGCCTTTGGAAATCAGCGCGGCCATTTCCTTGCTCACGCGCGGCGGCGTCTTCGAAGCCCTCGCCGCGAATTCGCTCACACAGGCCAGCTCGCGGGCCACGATGCCCGGAAGCTGCAGCGGCCTGGCCGGTTTTTCGCCGCGAATGCGGGCGCAGATCTGGAAGAGCTCGCCGAGCTTGAGATACTCGGCAATGAAATTGTAGTCGGAGCCGGGCACGCCGTGATTGGTCGCAAAGGCGATGTTACGTGCGGCGTCACGGACGTCGACCAAGGGAATTCCGCCGGCAGGCAGCCAGCCCCCCTCGCCGCGGAGCGCTTCGATGAGCAGGCGGCCGAACGCGCTGGGGCCGCGATCGCGCGGGCCGACCATCACGCCCGGATGCACGGCCACGATTTCCATGTCGGAGACCGGGCCGTCCCAGTTGTTGCTGAACGCCGCGGTGAGCGCGTCCGAGACCGAGTTTGCCCAGTGCGAGGGCAACTTCACGCTGGCGGCGATGCCGCCCACGACGACGATACGCTTGATGCCAAGGCCGCGCGCCACGGAGATGAGGTTCTTCGTGCCGATCACGTTGGCCACGCGGGCGCTCTCGTAATCGGGGTACCAGGTCGTGGCCGCCGGCTCGGCGTGCACGATGGCGTGGGCACCACCCGCGCCAAGACGCATCTGATCGAAGGTGGAGAGCGATCCCTCGACCTTCTCGAATTTCACGTCGCTCAGGTGCGAGAGGTCGGTGCCGGGTTCGACCAGCGCGCGGACCTTGTCGCCGCGACCGACGAACTCGCGCAGAATGGCCTCACCGATAAAGCTGTTGGTTCCAGTAAGAAAGACGATCATTGCCCGGAATTTCCCCCGATGTTTGCTTGAATGGGGCGGCGCCTGTGCGGCGGTCTCCCCGAGGAGCGCGCGCATTTTGCACCCTAGCCCCCGCCGATGCAACGCATGGAGCATGCAGCCCCAAATCCGGGTGGGAACGGGCGTTCCAAGCGCCTATGCTGGGCCCGCGATGAGACTGATCTGTCCAGACTCGCGGGGAGAGACCCTGCTGGCCCGCCTGCTGGCCGCCGTGGCGCCCGACGAGCGCCCCGCGCTGGAGGCGGCCGCCTGTTTCGCCTCACGGGTCCACGCCCCAGAGATAGACCCGCGTGAGGGGCCCTACATCCTCCACCCCCTGCGCGTGGCCCTCATCGTCGCCGAGGAGGCCGGACTTCGCGAGCCCCTGTGGCTCAAGGTCGCCCTGCTCCACGATACCCAGGAGCACGACCCGGCCCTGCCCACCGCCACGCTGGCCGCCGTTGCAGGAAGCGAGGCCGCCCGCTGGAGCGCGGCGCTGGCCTTCGAGCACCGCCGCAATCCCGGGGTGCCCCAGGCGGTCAGCCTGGCCCACTATTTCGCGGGCCTGCGCGCCGGGCCGCCGGAGCTTCGAATCGTGAAAATGGCCGACCGGCTCGACAACCTGCGCGAGGCCGCCCGCCTGGGGAAGAAAAAGAAACTGGCCAAACGCCTGCGCCAGGAACGAAGGGACTATCTGCCGATCTGGGACTGTACGGATGCAGAAGCCGCTCTGGCGCTGAAACCCCGCATTGGCTTCTTTCTCGAAGAACAATTGCGCTCCGCCCTGCCCCCCGCCTAGGCCGGAATGGCCCCGTGCCACTGGACTTTTCTTCCTTCCCCACCGGGGCCCGGACGTGTAAATAAAAGGGGACCGACAAGCTCGAAAGAGCCGAGCCCCGCCCCGGCGGAAGGCTTGCTGTCAGAAACCTCCCGGAGATTGTGATGACACACGCGATGGGCGAAGCGGTGAACGCCGCACCGACGCCCTCCAAAGGACTTGGATTCGCCGCCGTTGTGCTGGTTTTCATGGTGGCGGAGATCTCCATCTACGGCGGAGTCGAAAACGCGACCGATTCCCATCGGATGATGCTGCTGGGAATGATCATCGTCTCGGTGGTCGAGGCAACGGGCATGTGGCTGACGTGGACCGGTCGCTACAAGCTCGGCGGGAATCTGCAGATTGCCGCGAGCGTGCTGCATGTCATCGACCTCATGGGCGTCATCGGCATCATCGGCGGCATTCTCTCGCGGCGCTACCCTGAGCGCCTTGCCGCTCTGGACGAAGAGTAGCCTTTCCCTCTGGACCGCCGCGCCCGCGCGGACTAGCCTGCGCGCCGCCATGAAGATTCTTTTTGTCTGCAAAGAAAACGCCTGTCGCTCCCTGATGGCCGAGGAACTGGGCCGCTGGCTCGATCTCGACGAGGCCAACCAGTATTTCAGCGCCGGAATTGCCCCCACCCAGGTCCATGAAGGAACCCACAACACCTTCATCGACCGCGGGATCGTCCCGCTCGAAGAGCCCCGCGCCAAGAGCATCGCCGAGGCCCTGGAGGCCGCCGGCGGCAGCGTGGACCTCGTCGTTACCCTCTGCGAGGACTCCGAGCGCGACCTGCCCGAAATTGCGGGTGCCACCCGCCGCCTGCACTGGCCCATGCCCGACCCGCGCGAGTTCGAAGGCTCGGCGCAGGAAGTGCGCAGCCACTTTGCCGACATCCGCGACCGCATCGAGCGCGAAGTCTCGCAGCTTCTCGACGAAGCCTGAGCGCCTCGCCCCCACAGCCGATACGCCCCCGCCCGGCTTGCCTGCCGGTCAGGTGGCCAATTAGATTGATCTGACAGTAAATGGGTGGGGAGCAGATCGGTCTTACGTGGCGCAAGCGCTATCACCTCTCCATCGGACCCGCCTCTCCCGAAAGAGAACCATGTCATCGGCACCGCACCTGCTTCGCTTTGCTGCGATCGTCACACTTCTCGTGCCGGTGTGTTTCGCCCCACTTCGCACCCTCGCATCCGACAACGTCAGCAATACGCCCAACAACGTCAGCGTGCTGCCCCTGGTCGTCAGCGGCAATCAGGTTCCCACGCTTGGCGGCCAGAGCCTGCTGGGCCTGACGGCATTCCGCTGCGCGGCGGGCAAGACGACACCGGTGGTTTTCCAGGTCGATGAGATCAATTCCCAGAACCGGGTGGTCTCGGGCGATGCGCTCCCCGAAGTGAGCGCCGACGAGCAACCCGGCCTCATCGACGACAACGACCAGATCGTCTTCATGCAGCGCGATCTGGGCGAGCGTTGCGGCGAGGAGCAGCTCGGCCGCGCGCGCGGCAAGCTGGTGGAACTTGAAGCGAGCGGCGGCTCCCTCAAGGACAAGGCCTATTTGTATTTGCTCTCGGCCGAGCGCGGGCATGTACCCTCGAGCAGCGCGGTGCGCTTTGACAAGTCCCGGCAAACCATCTCGACCCCGGCCTATGAGATGACCTATTCGATCGAGCATCCGCATATGCTCACCTCGTTCATCCTGCATGAGTTGCGCTTGCGCGAAAACAAGAATGTCCTCGACCGAATGAACGTGCTCATGGATGCCAAGGCGCTGGGCGCGCTGGTTCAACTTCACATG
>JAGRBM010000135.1 GCA_020434085.1 Chrysiogenia bacterium
GTCGTCTTGCTGGCGGGTGGCCACTTACTTGCTGACCTCGATGCCGTAACGGGCGAGTTTCTTGTCGAGCCCCATGCGCGAGAGCCCCAGGGCGCGTGCAATGGCGGCCTTGTTGCCTTCGCAGGCGGCAATGGCTTCTTTTAGCACGAGTTGTTCGAGCTGCTCCACCGCCTCCTTGATGGCCGTGCCCTCTTCGACCGTATGGCGCGCCAACAGGGCGCGAGCATCGTCGGGGCCCGCGGCGCTTTCATTGACGGGGGTGGGAGCGCTGATTCCTGTCGATGGGGCCGCTGCGCCGCCGCGCAGCTTGTCCGAGAGCGCGGCGGATTCGAGCGCCCTGCCGGGTTCGGTGAGCACGAGCGCCCGCTCGATCTCGTTCTCAAGCTGGCGGACATTGCCGGGCCAGTGGTAGGCCTGCAGCAGATCCATGGCCTCGCGCGAGATGGCCGGCACCTGGCGGTTCATGCGCCCCGCAAAGCGCTCCAAAAAATGCTGCGCCAGCATGGGAATGTCGTCGATGCGCGCGCGAAGGGGCGGCACTTCGATGGGGAAGATGTTGAGCCGGTAGAAGAGATCCTCGCGGAAGTTGCCCGAGGCTACCTCGGCCGAGAGGTCCCGGTTCGTTGCCGCAACGACGCGCACGTCGACCTCCGTGGGTTTTTCCGATCCAATCGGCCAGACGATCCCCTCCTGAAGCGTGCGCAGGAGCTGCTGCTGGAAGGTGGGACTCGTCTCGCCGATCTCGTCGAGAAAGATGGTGCCGCCGTCGGCCTGTTCGAACAGCCCCTTCTTGTCGCGGATGGCGCCGGTGAAGGAGCCCTTTACGTGACCGAAGAGCTCGGAAACGAGCAGCGTCTCGGGCAGCGCCGCGCAGTTCTGGGCGACAAAGGGCTTGTCCTTTCGATGACCGGCGTAGTGGAGCGCGCGGGCCATGACTTCCTTGCCAACGCCCGTCTCGCCGAGGATCAGCACGCCGGTATCGGTGTGGAGGACTTTTTTCAGAAGCCCCAGCACCTCGCGCAGTGCCGGCGAGTTGCCCACCACGCCCTCGAAGCTGTAGCGCCCCGCGACTTCGGCGCGCAGTTGCACGTTCTCCCTCTGGAGTTGCGCGTGCGCCTGGCGAAGTTCTTCAACCAGCCGCGCGTTCTCGCGCCGGAGCTGCCAGCTCTCGCAGGCGCGATCGAGCGTGAGTTTGAGATCGGCGGCCTCCCAGGGCTTGGTCAGATAAAAGTCGATGTTGCCCTCGTTGATCATGCGGACGACGTCGTCCATGTCGGTGTAACCGGTCAGCACCACGCGGCGGGTCTGCGGCTGCAGCTCCAGCGCGCGGGCGAGCAGGTCGGCGCCGCTCATGCCGGGCATTCGCTGGTCAGTGAGCACGCAGGCCACGTCGTCGTGTTTCTCGAGAAGCCCCAGCGCTTCCTCGCCCGACTGGGCGGTGAGCACGACGTAGTCCTCAATGAGGCTGCGGCGAAGCGCCTTGAGCACGCCCGGGTCGTCGTCGACGACGAGGAGTTTGTACAGGGCCTCAGTCATAGAGTCCTTCCAGCGCCGGCGGCTCCATGGGAAGCAGCACGGTAAAGCGCGCCCCCTTGCCCGGCGGGCTCTCCACCTCGATGCGCCCGCCCATTTCGGCAACGATGCCGTAGCTCACCGAGAGCCCCAGCCCCGTGCCCTGTCCGGGTTCCTTGGTGGTGAAAAAGGGATCGAAGATGTGCGGGAGTTTCTCGGGCGCGATGCCCGGGCCTGAATCGCTGACCCGGACGAAGACCATCTCGCCGGCGCGGCCGGTCTCCAGCGTGATGGCGCCCTCGCCCTCGATGGCCTGGGCGGCGTTGATCAGCAGATTCGTCAGCACCTGCGAGAGAAGACCCGGATAGCAGTTGACCGGCTCATTGAGCGCGAAGGCACGGGTGACGCGGATGCGGTTTTTCAGGTGCACGTTTACAAGGCGCAGCGTCTTGTCGATGATTTCTTCGAGCAGCACGCTGCGCGCGCGCTTCAAAGAGGGCCGTGAGAAGTCTTTCAAGCCCGCCACGATCTCCACGGCGCGGCGGGTTCCCTCGCGCGAATCGGAAATCAGTTCGGGCAGCTCCTCGTCGATCATGTCGATGCGCAGCTCCTTGCGAAGGCGAGCGCGCCCTTCGGGATCCTCGCAGGCGGCGTACCGGCGAAGGCGTCCGGTCCACTCTTCGAGGCTCTGCAGGTTGCTCTGCACAAATCCGATGGGGTTGTTGAGCTCGTGGGCCACGCCGGCCACCAGGGTTCCCAGCGAGGCGAGCTTTTCCGAGTGATGGAGCTTGCGCTCGGCGCGAACCAGCTCTCCCGAAGCGCGGGTGAGCTCGGCATGGGCGGCGCGCAGCCGCTCCTCGGTCTTGGCACGCCGGTCGGCCAGGTGGGAGACCAGCACGCCCGAGAGCACCAGGATCGTCGGCACAAAGAGCGCGTTGGTCGCCATGGTGAGCGGCTCCTCGCGCGGGAAGATGCGGAAGACCTGCGCAAGCGGGGCGTAGGCAAGGGTCCCGGTGAACTCGAGCAGCAGCAGCACCCAGTAACCAAAGGTGCAGACCGCGATGCTGAAATAGGTATGCGCCCGGTCGGTGGTGAGCGCCGTCGCGCAGATGAGCATCACATAGGCCATCGGCATGGCCGAGGAGACCGAACCGGTCAGGTGACAGATGAACGCCAGCGCGAAAGCATCGACCGCCAGACGCAGGTAGCTCTGGAACTCGACCATGAAGCCGCGCCAGGTCAGGTAATACATGAGCGCGTCGTCGAGCAGGTTGATGAGCGGAAGCAGAACGTAGGTAAAGTGCGCGCCGCCGAGCACGAAGCGGTTGTGTGCGAGCAGGATGACAAAGGCCACCGTCATCGCGATCATGCGAATGCGCAGGCCACGCAGGTAGCGCTCCTGGGCGGGCTCCCTGCGCGGCAGCTCCAGCGCAAGGGCTCGCGGGCCGGGCAAAGGGGCGCCCGGCAAGGGTGCGGTGAGGATCTCGGTCATCTTGCCGCCGAGTGTAAACCAGGTTGACGCCCGTGGGTAGGCCCTGAAATCACTCGATTTTGCCGTGGTTCAGGACTTCGAGCCGCTGGTGCTCGCGTAGGGATCGGGCGTCCCGTAGGGATCGGGGGTCCAGTCGCTCCAGTATTTGAGAATCGGCTCGACGAGCCCCGGAACGAATACTTCGTCGGTCTCGGGAAGGTGATGCTTTCGCGGCGGGCGGGTCTTTTCTTCGGGCGGGCAGAGCGGGTCGCGCCCCTCGCGCGCTTGCCGGCGAAGCCTTCGCCGCGCGTCCTTGAGCTGCGCCTGCCGCCGGAGCGCGCGCAGTTGCAGCCGGAACTTGATCGCTTCCACGGGAAACCGGGCCAGCCACATGAGCAGCGCAAAGACAACGGGTGCAAACAGAATGGAGAGCGCCCCGAAGCGATTCCACGAGCCGCGCACCATCAGCTTTTGCGGATAGCGCGCCGCGAGCTTCTCGCCCTTTTCCCCCTGGATGACGAGCCCGCCCCAGCCCCGATCTTCTGCAAAGTTGCAGTTCCACACGGCAAGGTCGGAGCCCAGAATGCCTGCGCGGTTGCACTTGTAGCCGAGCCGAATGCCGCTGACGCCATGTGCGCGCGTTGCCTGGGGAACTTCGAAGAAACGGTAGCCAAGGACATGCATGCGCACTTCGAGGGGAAGACGCTTTCGATAGGAAGCCGCGTCGCTTGCCACCAGCGCGGCAAGGAGCAACACCACCGCCACATAGATCCACGTCGCCGCTTTCATGCGCGCACCTCTCCCGCAGCCAGCCCGCTGCCGACCACGCCCCTCGCCCGTGTTCTTGCTGTCTTCTTGTTTGAGCAAGAGCCGGGCCAAAGCTGCGCGGGTATCCGAAAGCTTCCTGCTTTCGGGCCCTTGGCGCGGCAAGCGCCCGTGCAGTGCGCACCAGCGTTTGCTGATTTGAGTCACAGAGCGACGCAAATTGTCAGCGCGCGGTGCCGAGAATTGGCAAGCGGGCCGCTCCTGTCACCCCTGGCTCCAATCCCGAACGAAGAAGGGCGAGGCACGCCTCGCCCGTTCTGAGTTCGCAATGACATGGGCGAAAAGTGCGAGGCGGAACGAAACGCGCCCCCGGGAGAGTAAAGTTTCTTCAAAAAAAAGTGCGGTCCATCTCGGGTCATCTTAGGCCATCGTGGGTCATCGCGGTTCATCTCGGTCCATCTTGGGTCACGGCCCCCTTGCGCGTTTTGGAAAAATCCGTATCTTGAAAAGTGTGCTTCGCGAAGGTTCATTCCGAACCTTCCATTTCTTTCCCGGCCCGGTTTTTCTTCGGGCGTTTTTCCGAGGTCTTCGATGTTTGTTCCGATTGCATGCCACCCCGCCGCCGTGTTCGCGTTCCGATGTAGGGGCGGGGTCTACCCGCCCTCCGGCAC
>JAGRBM010000136.1 GCA_020434085.1 Chrysiogenia bacterium
CGAGCAGGTGCGCTATTTCGAATCCGGGCACCCGCTCACCCTCTTCCTGCAGATCCTCACCAGCACGGGTGCCGGAACGAACGGCGCCTACGACGTGCTTGGCGTGGGCGAGGGGCTCGGCATCGATACATCCCTCATCAACGTCGCGGCCATTGAGGCCATCCGCGACGACCTCACCTCGCAGGCGCGCGTCGCCTTTGTTCTCGTCGAAGAAATTGCGGACGCAAAGGCGTGGCTCGAAGAGCAGCTCCTCGTGCCGGCCGGCTGCGTGCTGAGCGTCGATGAGAACGAGCGTATCACGGTCGCCTTTTACGGGCCGCCGCTGCCGGGAGAGACGCTTGCGCCGCTGGGACCCGACGATGCGCTTGGCGGCGTGTCTCTCGATGCCGACCTTGGATTTTCGGGCGTCCTCAACGTGGTGGACGTTCGCTACTCCCGCGACCCGGTGAGTGAGAAATACCGCGGGAGGGTGCTGGTGCTCGACAATGACAGCATCCAGGCCCATGGCAGCGCGAAGAAGCTCGTGCTGGAACTCGGCGGCGTGCACGGACTCGATTCGGTGGTTTCGCCGGACCCGGTGGGCGACTCTGTGGCAGAGCTGGTCGCCGCCCGACTTCTCAGCCGGTATGCCGCGCCGAGAAAAGAGATTTCCTGGAGCGCGCCGCTGACCCGCTGCGCCACGCCGGTAGCGCACCTCATCGAGGTGAGCGAAGACCGGTTCCCGGCGGTCGTGATCGATGAGAGCCAGGCTCGCCACCTGAGCAAGGGCAACCAGAGCGTGCTCTACGAAGTTGTCTCACGCTCTGTCGACTATGCGCGCGGCGTGGTGGGGCTGAGGCTCCTTGAAAGCGAGTTCACCGGCGAGCGCTATCTCTTCCTCAATGACGACGCTGCTCCAGATTACGAGGGCGCAAGTGCGCAGGAGCGGCGACTTGGCTACCTGGCAGCCGACGCGGACGACGCGCTGAGTCTCAACGAAAGTCCATTGCCCTTCGCCGACGGCGGCGAGGCCTATCGCATCTATCCGGTCTGAAAATGGGCTTCAGCTCCAAATCACCCCCTCTCCCTTTCAGGGAGAGGGGCGGGGTGAGGGGCCGCCACGTTCAGCCCTCACCCGCCCTTCGGGCATCCTCTCCCTGAAAGGGAGAGGGACACAAATGAGAACGACTTGATCCCAGGAGGAACCCATGGCCGATGGAGCCGGGGCGATTTCGCCCCCTTATACCGACATCACCGACAGCACGCTGAGCGCCGGCAAGCCCTGGACGCAGACGCTGGCCAGAACCCTGCGCGACGACGTCGATCACGTGCACGCGCTCATTCACGACCCGGTTAGCGGGCACAGTCACGACGGCGTCAACTCGTCGCTCATCAGTGCGGCGGCCTCGATCATTCTGCCGGACTCGGTGAGCCTCAAGGCAAGCGGCAGCTCGTCCGTTTCCTGGACCAGCGTTTCCATCGCAGCCGATACGGGCGCGAACACAGCGAAGATTGCCGTGCTTTGCGCGCGGATGAGTGGCGCGACAGCCGGTCTGGGACAGATCAACCTGCGCAAGACTGGGACAAGTCCCGCAAGTCCGCGACAGCTTGTGATGCCTGTTGGCGGGCTCTCCGGCCAGCTCCGCTGCGTGGAGCGCACGATTTTCGTTCCCCTCGATGGTTCCGAGCAGTTCGACTACCAGGCCGTCTTCCCCGGCGGTGGTTCGTGGGATCTGTATCTCGAAGGCTGGATCATCTAGCCCCTTCTCTTTCGCTACTTCCAAACACAAGGAGTGTTCCATGAAACTCAAGGTTTTCCTTGCGGCGTTGATCTGTGTCTGCGTCGCCCATTCACCCGCCCGGGCCGAGCAGGTTTCGGTCCAGCGCAAGACATTTTCCGCAGACGGGTCGCTCTCACTCTCGCACACCCAGCGCGTGCGCCGCGTGAGCTTTGATTGCCGCGGCACCTGGGGCGGCGGGAGCATCGCGGCGCAGGTGAGCGTGAACGGTTCCGACTTCACCGTTGCCGCCCAGGGCGGCGTGGCAATTTCCTGCAGCGCCGATTGCACGAAGCAGTTCCTGGGCGAGGGCATGGGCCCCTACCGCGCGATGCGGCTTTCCCTGAGCGGATCGACCAGCCCCGATCTGGACTGCGTCGTCCTGCTGGGCGAGTAGGGAGGCGATGATGAAAAGATTTGTCACCACAGCGCTTCTTCTCTTTTTCTTCCTTGCGGGTCGCGCCCTCGCGGGAGTCGATACCGTTCCTTCCGCGGGCGGCAGCGTCTCTCCGTGGAGCGGGACCGCCTACCAGGCTGCCGAGACCGACAATGGCGACTCGGGCAGCGCCGATGTCATCGACTGGTCGCTGGGCAACAACCAGCGCAGCACCCTCACCGGTAACGTGAGCTTCACCTTCGTGCCGCCGGGCGGACCGGCGCACCTGGCGCTGCGCATGGTCCAGGACGCTTCGGGATCGCACACGGCCTCCTGGCCGGTGGAGGTCGAGTGGGACGGCGGCGTGGAACCCACGTGGGATACCACCGCCGGGATCGTGAGCATTGCGAGCTTCTATTACGACGGCACCGGTTACTACGGTACCGGGATGACCGGCATGCCGGTTGCGCATCCGCGCGTGAGTTTTGTCTCCGACACGGGTTTTGTGGGCACGGCCGCAGACGGCGTCGCGGGCATCAATACGGCCAGCGAGACCTGGGCCAATCTGCTGCTCACGAGCCCCAATCTTGCCGCGTCGCACATGGGCGATCTGGGCGGCAACGCCAACACCCTGCAGGCGATCGTGATGGCGAGCGCGACCACGGATGAGTTCTCCACGATGCTCTGGCCGCTGCTGTGCTTCAATACTGGCGACGGCTCCATTCCCGGCGGCGCAACGATCACGAGTGCCAGCCTCGAAGTCTCCGGCTGGAGCGGCGACGCCGCGAACACGCTGGCAATGAACTTCGACATCCATCTGGTGGGCGCGACGCCGGCCGATGCCGGCAGCCTTGCCGCCTCCGATTTCAGTCAGATCAGCACGACTTCGCTGGATTCAATCGCCTTCGGCGCGCTGAGCGGCGCGGGACCCAACACCTGGGACGTGCCGGCAGGTCAGATCAACACCGGCGCGCCTTCCTGCTTTGCGCTGGTGGCCGGGGATTTCGTCAGCGGGTCGTTCACCGGAACCTGGTCGAGCGGCGCATCGAGCGTGGTGAGCTTCGAGAGCACGGAGAACACGAACCGGCCGACGCTGACCGTCAACTACGCGCCCTAGGAGGCTTGCCATGCTCCGCAAATGGATGACGCGTCTGATTGCCGCGCGCAGCCCCGACCCCGACGAGCCCAGCCCCCATCTGCGCGCGCTTCACGCGCTGATGGACGAGCACACCCAGGAGAGACCATGCCCGGACCGCCCACGTGGGAAGAAGCCCGCCTCCACGTTACCGAGGAACTGGATCGCTACGACGAGTGGCTGAGAAACCTCGAGCGGCGCACCCAGCATCTGGAGGCCAGCAAGGCCGTCACCGACCTGCGCTTTGCACTGGCCGCGGCCCTGGCGAGCTCGGCGCTCACCGGCGCCGTGGCGATTCTCGTCTACTTCGTGACGCGCGGGGGATGGTGATGCTCATCGAAAACGATCCGACCCGACTCTCACCGGCGCTCCACGCAATCTGGCTGGAGGTGTGCGCCCGCGTCCTGCGCGAGCGCGGCTGGCACCTGTTCCTTACGCAGACTCACCGCGATCAGGAGGCCCAGGCGCTGGCATTCAGTCAGGGAAAGTCCCGCGCCCGCTGGGGCGAGAGCTGGCACAACCTCGAGCCCGCGCTCGCGCTCGACTTCGCGGTGGTGAGCGATTTTACGAAAATCCCTACCCGTCGCTGGTCGATGCCGGGCGCCTTCGACTGGGACGAGCGCAAGCTCGCCTTCGTCGGGCGCGTGGCCGAGCAGTGCGGTCTTGTCTGGGGCGGGCGATTTACGGGCGTCCGGGATCTGCCTCATCTGCAGGGCCCGGCCGCTGCCGCACCAGGCGAGAGCTGGCACGCACTCAGTCCCTCGGGGCGCGAAGCGCGCGTGGCCGAAGAGATTGCCTCACGCCACTCGCAGGTGTTTGAGCTTCATCCCCGCAAGAATTTCAGCAACCGCTTCCCCTCTCCCTGAAAGGGAGAGGGTGCCCGTCAGGGCGGGTGAGGGTGGGACGGTCGCGTAACGATATGGACCTCCCACCCTCGCCGCGGCCCTTTTTCCGCGACGTTCCAGCTTCCCACAACCCCCTCTGGCCGTCGGCCATCTCCCCCGGCGCGGGGGAGAAAAAGGAGTACGTTCGTGAATTTCTTCACTCACATTCTTAATGGAAAGAAAACCATTGTCGGCCTGATCGGTTTTGTCGGCTGCAAGGTGCTCGCCCGCGCCCTGCCCGAGGCGGGCGAGGCCTGCGAGATGCTCGCCGACTACGTCTTCGCCCCGCTGGCGGGCCTCGGCGCCTGGCACAAGCTCGCCAAGATCGAGGGGACTTCGCCCCGTCCATCCGCGCCTCCGCGCGGGAACTCCGGCAACGGGACCGCGCCGCCGCCGGCAAGCGCCGCCAGCTTCGAGCGCTTCGGCGCCCGCCGCGCCCCGCATGCGCTGATCGTTGCGGCGCTCCTTGCCGGCACGACCCTGACCGGCTGCGCCAGCCTCCAGGGGCAGGGCCTGGCACGCGGCATCACCGAAGCCGCCCGCGACGCCCTCGAAGGCGCCGCCGAGGAGGCGAACATCAGGAAACACCTGCGGGATTTCTTCGAGGACGTGGGGGAGTTGCTGTTTGGGGAAGAGGAGATTGAGGCGGGGCAGTAATCAGTGGCCTTCCTTCACCGCATTGCGATTCCACTCGGGAATCTCCACCACCAGATCCTGGCTGCCGTCGGGGACGGCCTGACAGGCCAGGCGGCTTTCCATGGTGTTGCCAGGCGCATTGTCGAGCATGTCGAGCTCGGCGTCGGAGGCCTCGGGGATTGTGTCGAGGCCCTCGCTGACGATGACGTGGCAGGTGCTGCAGGCGCAGACGCCGCCGCAGGCGTGGTCGATGTCGACGCCGTGGCCGAGTGCGATCTCCAGGATGGAGCCGGGCTCGCCGTCGCGGCTGTAGGGGATTTCCCCGGGATTGACCTCGACGGTCACGTTCATCGGCATGAACTTGATCTTGTAGGGCTTCTTGGGGCCTTCGGCCTTGTTTGCTTCGATGTAGGGGTTCGTGCCGCCCATGGGGGTCTCCTTCGTGCGCGTGGCTGCAACGCCTCGCGCGCGGGGCCTACCTTAGACAGCGTCCGCGCGGCGGTCCAAATTCCTGACTCAGTTGAAAGGGTAGCCGCTAGATCGAGAGCTCTTCGGAGTCGCCCTCGAACTCCATCTTCGCGTACTCGGTGCTGAGTGCGGAGACTTCCTCGTCGCTCAGAGAGGACTGCGCCTCGATCTGCACGGCCTGGGCCTTGCCGGTCTTCTTGTCCTTGGCCTGGACGTGCAGGATCCCGTCGGTATCGAGGGCGAAGGTGACTTCGATCTCAGGGATGCCCCGCTTGGTGCCCGGGGGCAGCGGCAGGACGACCTCGCCCAGGAACACGTTGTCGGAGGAGACCTTGGCCTCGCCCTGGGTGACGATGACGCGCACCGATTCCTGATTGTCCTTGACCGTGGTGAAGACCTTCGCCTTCTTGGTCGGGACGGTCGTGTTCTTGGGAATGATCACGTAGGTCATGTCCCCGAAGGTCGCCACGCCCAGCGAGAGCGGGGTGACGTCCAGCAGAATCTTCTTCCAGGGGGCGATGTTCGCCTCGCCGCTGGGGCGCCCGCCGAAGCTGGC
>JAGRBM010000137.1 GCA_020434085.1 Chrysiogenia bacterium
CGATGGTGTAGAGCGAGGATTCCAGCAGCGCCCTGTAGATCCAGTCCTTCTTCTCGGCCGGCACGTGGCCGTTTCCATACCAGTCCATCATCTTGTGCGCATCGATGTACTCCATGCAGATGATCGCTTCCTGGCAGTGGTCGTGATAGAGCTCGGGGATGATGACCATTCCCTGCTCGCGTTTATCGGCCAGCAGCTCGCGCATGTGGTCGTGGTTCTTGATCTCGTTGCGGTAGTCGAGTTCCATTCCGATGTATTTGACGAACTCGCCGATGGTCTTGCGATGGTCGATGCCCGAAGTTTCGCGGTAGTAGGCCAGCTCAATGATGCGCACGAAGATGGGGAGCAGAGCCTTGATGACCTTGAGGTCGGTCTGGAAGAACTTGTCGATGCCCGGGTACTTCACCTTGATGACTGCGTCGCGGCCGTCCTTGAGCGTGACGCGGTGAACCTGGCCGATGGACGCGCAGGCCAGCGGAGTGGGCTCGAACTTCGAAAAAACTTCCTCGACCGGTTTGCCGTATTCCTCGAGAACTCGCTGGCGAATGGCCTCGGTGCTCGCCACGGGGACACGGTCCTGGACCTTTGTCATTTCCACCAGATACGGGGTCGGCAGCAGCGCCATCTGGGTGGAGAGGAACTGGCCGATCTTGATGTAGACGCCCTTGAGCGTCACGAAGGAGTGATAGAGCCAGGCGGCGTTCTTCTCATGCAGGGCCTCTGCCTTTGCCCGGCGCTCGCCCTTCGGCGTGAGCGGCCTGGTCACCAGTGAGAACCAGACATAACTCCACAGAATGCGGAAGAAGAAGACAACCGACACCACGGTTCGAATGAAGGGATTGTGAAGCACCGCAGCCTCCGCGCCCGGCAGGGAAAGATTGATTCACGCGAAGCGGGGAGAATGCCTCCCGGGGCGCGTGAGCCTGAAGCCATGATGTTTGCCGGAACCGCCAGAGAGTCTGCCACGTGGGAGGTCCAAAATCCAGAATCCCTTGTTATTTCAACGACAAAGGGCCGCATTTGCGGCCCTTTGCAGTAAGTCTGGTTCACTCCGAAAAGTTACTTGAGAAGCGCCCGAGAGATCACCACGCGCTGGATCTCGCTGGTGCCTTCGTAGATCTCGGTGATCTTGGCATCGCGGAAGTGGCGTTCCACCGGGTATTCGGTGGAATAGCCGTTGCCGCCGTGGACCTGGATGGCCTTGGTGGCGATCCAGTTGGCCGCCTCGGAGGCGTAGACCTTGGCCATGGCGGCAGCGGTGCCGTAGCTGCCGCCGCTGTCCTTGAGAAAGGCGGCCTTGAGGGTAAGCAGGCGCGCGGCTTCGAGCCGCGTGCCCATATCGGCGATGTAGAAGGCGACGGCCTGGTGCTCGGCAATGGGAACGCCGAAGGCTTCGCGCTCCTTGGCGTAGTCGCGGGCGGCCTCATAGGCAGCGCGTCCGATGCCAAGCGCCTGGGAGGCGATGCCGATGCGGCCGCCGTCGAGCACCTTCATGGCCACCTTGAAACCGCCGCCCACCTGGCCGAGGACCTGGTCGTCACTGAGTTCGCAGTTCTCCAAAATGATCTGGCAGGTGGCCGAGCCGCGGATGCCCAGCTTGTCCTCGATCTTTCCTATCTGGTAGCCGGGCGTCTTGCAGTCGACGACAAAGGCAGTGATGCCTTTAACGCCCTTGTCGGGGTCGGTCATTGCCATGACCAGCGCGGTGTCGGCGAACGGGCCGTTGGTGATCCAGTTCTTCGAGCCATTGAGCACCCACTTGTCACCCTTCTTCTCGGCGCGGGTGCGCTGGGCGGCCGCGTCCGAGCCGGTGTTGGGCTCGGAAAGGCAGAAGCAGCCGAGCTTCTCGCCGCAGGCAAGGGGCTTGAGCCACTTCTCTTTCTGTTCGTCGGTGCCGAAGTCGTTGATGGCAGCCGATACCAGCGAATTGTTCACGCTCATGATCACGCCGGTCGTCGCGCACGCGGCGCTGATCTCTTCCATGGCCAGCACGTAGCTCACGGCGTCCAGACCGGTTCCGTTCCACTGCTCGGGAATGAACATGCCGAGGAATCCCAGCTCGGCCATGCGCTTTACGTTCTCTTTGGGGAAGTAGTGCTCGCGGTCGACTTTTTCGGCCAGCGGGCGCACTTCCTTTTGCGCGAACTCGCGCGCAGTCTGCTGAATCATGCGTTGGGTTTCAGTGAGTTCAAAGTTCATGGTTCTGATCCTGTGTTACTTGCCCTGGAAATCGGCCTTGCGCTTGGAGAGGAAGGCGTCGATTCCCTCGGCGGTATCGGCAGTGGTGAAACATTTCCCAAACAGCGCGAGCTCGCGATCGAGCCCGGCCTGGAATCCCTCGCGCATGCCGGTGTCGATGGCCTGCTTGGCAAAGCGGATGGCTTCGGGCCCGCGCGAGGCGATGGTTTCGGCGAGCTTGCGCGCCTCGCTCATCAGGTCCTCGGGCGCGATGACCGCGTCGGCCAGACCGATGGCCAGCGCCTCGTCGGCCTTGATGTGATTGCCCGAGAAAACGAGCTGCTTGGCGCGGCCCGGGCCCACGCGGCGGGCAAGGCGCTGCGTGCCGCCCCAACCGGGAATCAGGCCCAGGGTCACTTCGGGAAGGCCGAGTTTGGCCTTGGAGCTTGCCAGCAGGATGTCGCAGGCCAGCGCCACTTCGAGGCCGCCGCCAAGGGCAAAACCGTTGACCGCGGCAATGGTCGGGCGCGGGCAGGCGGCAATGGCGTTCATGGTGGCATGGCCGACCTTGCCCCAGTCGGTGCCTTCGGACTCACCCATGCCCTTCATGTATTCGATGTCGGCGCCGGCGGCGAAGGCTTTCTCGCCCGCGCCAGTAACGATCACCGCGCGAAGCGATTCATCCTTCGACAACTCGCCGAAGGCCTTCTGGATTTCTTCGTGAAGCGGCTTGTTGAGCGCGTTGAGCGCCTGGGGACGGTTCAGGGTCACCAGGGCAATGCCGCCCTCGATCTGCAGCTCGAGATGCTCGTAGGACACGGTGGGTTCTCCTTGAGAAAGCGGCGCGTCGGGGGCGCCTGAGGCCGGGCAGACTAGACGCGCGCGCCCGCGTGGGCAAGGCACTGGGGCCGCGCGCTCTGACGGGTGCGTCAGCGCGTGTTGGCTATTTCTCGACGATTACGCGGCGTCCTTCGCGGCGGATTCTGCCGCGGGCGAAGTCCGCGATGACCCGCGGGTAGAGGGTGTGCTCGATCTTGTGAATGCGCGCTTCGAGGGCGTCGAGGCTCTCGCCCTCTTCAATGGCAAGCGCCTGCTGCGCGATGATGGGCCCGGTATCCATTCCCTCGTCGACGAAATGGACGCTCACACCCGTGACTTTCACGCCGTAGTCCCAGGCATCCTTGATCCCGTGGACGCCGGGGAAGGCCGGCAGCAGGGCAGGGTGGATGTTGATGACTTTGTCTGGGAACGCGCGGAGGAAGACCGGGCTGAGCATGCGCATGTAGCCGGCCAGCGCGATGAGGTCGGGGGCGTAGGCCCGGAGGCGCTCCACCACGGCTGCGTCGAACTCCTCCCGCGCGGCGTAGTCCTTGTGGGAGACGATTTCGGTGGGAATCTTGGCGCCGGCCGCGCGTTCAAGGACGCGCGCGCCGGGCACGTTGCAGAGCAGGCAGACGATCTGCGCGCCGGCCTCCGTGAGGGCGGCCGAGTCGAGCATGGCCTGGAAGTTCGAGCCCGAGCCCGAGGCCAGCACTGCCACGCGCAACTTCACCATGTGATCTCGAATGCCTCGTCCCCGCTCTTGCGTCGGGCTAAGTCGCCGATGATCCAGGCGGGGGTCTTGTGCGCCTTGCACAGGGCAAGGATTTTCGGCGCATCCTTCTCGGCGGCGATGATGGTGAAGCCAACTCCGCAGTTGAAGGTTTTGAGCATCTCGGCGTCCGCGACATTGCCCTGCTCCTGGAGAAACTCAAAGAGCGGGCTGCGCGGCCAGGCGCCGCGCGTTACGCGTGCCTTGAGCGAGCCGGGCAGCACGCGGGGGAGGTTGCCGATCAGGCCGCCGCCGGTGATGTGGGCAAAACCCTTGGCGAGCCCCTTGCGATGAAGCTCCAGCGCGAGTGGGACGTAGATCTTTGTGGGTTCGAGCAGATATTGGCCCAGCGTCTTCTTCGCGCCGGGGCGCAGCGGTTTCTTCAGGGAGAGTCCACGCGTCTCGATGATCTTGCGCACGAGCGAGAAACCATTGGAGTGGACGCCCGAGCTGGCAAGCCCGATGACCACGTCGCCGGCGCGCATGGCCTTTGCGGGCAGCAGTTGCTTGCGCTCGGCGATGCCGACAGAAAAACCGGCAAGGTCGTACTCGCCCGGCGCGTACATGCCTGGCATCTCGGCGGTCTCCCCGCCCACGAGCGCGCAGCCCGAGAGCTTGCAGCCTTTGGCGATTCCCTTGACGACCTGCGTGCCGATAGCGGGTTTGAGCTTTCCAGTCGAAAAGTAGTCGAGGAAGAACAGGGGCTCGGCGCCCTGGACGACGATGTCATTGACGCACATCGCGACGAGATCGATGCCGATCGTGTCATGCTTGTTCATCTCGAAGGCCAGCTTGAGCTTGGTGCCCACGCCGTCGGTTCCCGAGACGAGCACCGGATCGCGGTAGCCCTTGGGAATGGCAAAGAGGGAGCCGAAGCCGCCGAGCGGCGCGAGGACTTCGGGGCGGCGGGTCGCCTTTGCCAGCGGGGCGATCTTTCCGATGAAAGCGTCGCCGGTCTCAATGCTGACGCCTGCATCAGCGTAACTCAGCCGTTTCGCCGGACGTCTGGACGGACTCTTACGGGTGGTCTTTTTTGCTTGGGCCATGCTCTGGTTGCCTCGTTTGTCGGCGTCTCTTACCTACTTGCCCGTTGGCGGGCCGTCAACGAGAAAGGCGAGAGCGCCGCCTCTGCGCCGGATTTTGCCCGGCAATCAAATCGTTTCATGGACGCCGCAACGGGGCAATCTTCGCGGTTGCGGCGCCTGCGCCCGGGGCATACAATGAAGTTTGTTGAGACGCATCCGCCCGGCGTTCGAGCCGAACCCAGAGAAACCGGGCTGGCGCGTGCTCTCACCTGCACCGCAAACGGCCTGCCATTTCGGCGGTTGGCGCAGGTCCCGGGAAGGAGGGTCCCATGATCGAAGAAAGCCTTGAAGAGATCGACGAATCGTATGCGCCCGATCCAACGGCGCCCAGTAACGAACTCGAAGCCTATCTCAAAGATCCCATCACCACGCTCTCGGCCGTAGATGTCGTGACCATTGGTTCGGGTGCCACGCTGCAGGAAGCAGTGGACCTGATGAACAGCAAGCGCATCGGCGCCCTACTGGTCGTCGATGGCGGCAAGATCACCGGTATCTTTACCGAGCGCGACGTGCTCACCAAGATCGTCGGACGCCAGCTCAAGCTGAGCGAGCACAAGGTCGGTGATTACATGACGAAGGACCCCGAGACCCTGCCGGAATCGGCGATCGTGGCCTTTGCGCTCAATAAGATGGTTGTCGGCGGATTCCGTCACGTGCCCATTGTGGACAAGAACGGCAAGGCCACCGGCATTGTGAGCATGCGTGAGATCATGGACCATCTGGTGGACCACTTCTCCGAAGTCATTCTCAACCTGCCGCCCGAGCCGGACCTGGCATTCCGTGGTCGTGACGGAGGCTGAGCCAAGTCAGCAATAAAAAAAGCCCGCCGGAAGGCGGGCTTTTTTGTGTTCGCTTGCGGGGCTTACTGGACGGTCCAGGTCTCGGAATCCATGAGCAGGTCGCGGATCTCTCCGACACCCTTCTTCTGCACGGCTTCTTCTTCCTGATCGAGCAGCATCTCGTGATAGGCCGGGCGGCGGATGGCGCGGATGACGCCGAGCGGAACCGGATACTCGGGCGCGTGCATGCGGCTGAGTAGCATGGAGAGCGCCGGGTCCGGGTCGGACTCGTTGTGGACGAGCAGGTCGCTCTCGCTCACACCGTCGCCGAGCTGCACGACTTCGAGCTTGGTGCCGCGGATGCGGATGCCCTTGTCACTGTCCTTGCCGAAGATCATCGGCTTACCGTCTTCGAGGATCAGCGACATATCGTCCCGCACGCTACGGTCGGTCACGTCCTTGAACGCACCATCGTTGAAGATCACGCAGTTCTGGTAGATCTCAATGATGGCCGAGCCCTTGTGGTCGGCGGCGCGGCGAAGCATCTCGGCCAGGTGCTTGGGATTGGTGTCCACCGTGCGGGCCACGAAGGTCGCTTCAGAGGCCAGCGCCAGGGGCACGGGCTGGATCGGGTAATCGACCGAGCCCATGGGGGTGCTCTTGGTCTTCTTGCCCATCTCTGAAGTGGGTGAATACTGGCCCTTGGTCAGGCCGTAAATCTCGTTGTTGAAGAGCAGGATCTTGAGATCCATGTTGCGGCGAAGCGCGTGGATGAGGTGATTGCCGCCGATGGAGAGGCCGTCGCCGTCACCGGTGATGACCCAGACCTGCAGGTTGGGGTTGGCAATCTTCACGCCGCTGGCCAGCGCCGGGGCGCGGCCGTGGATCGTGTGAAACCCGTAGGTATTCATGTAGTAGGGGAAACGCGAGGAACACCCGATGCCCGAGATGAACGCGAAGTTCTCGCGGGCGATGCCCAGCTCGGGCAGCACCTTCTGGACCTGGGCGAGGATCGAGTAATCCCCGCAACCCGGGCACCAGCGAACGTCCTGGTCGCTGACGAAGTCCTTGCGGTCGAGTTTGACGGCTTCTTCACTCATGCTTGTGTCTCTTCTTTCCAGGCCTGCTTAGCCCAGCATTTCCTCGATTTTTTCGAGAATCTCCACCGCGCGGAAGGGAAGTCCCTTGATCTTGTTGAGGCCCTGCGCGTCGACGAGGTAGGTCGCGCGCAGCAGGTTGCGAAGCTGGCCCAGATTGAGCTCGGGGACGAGAATCTTCTCGAAGCGGCCCATGATCTCGCCAAGGTCGGGGGGAAGCGGGTTGAGGTGTTGGATGTGAACCGACGAAACGGACAGGCCCTTCTGCTGCGCGCGGCGCACGCCGGCCTGAATCGAACCGTAGGTGCCGCCCCAGCCGACAACGAGCAGCTTGCCGCTCTTCTCGCCGGTAATTTCAAGCGGCGGAATTTCTTGCACGATCTTCTCGACCTTGGCCTGACGGGTACGGACCATCGCTTCGTGGTTGGCCGGGTCGTAGGAGACGTTGCCGGTATCGGCTGCTTTTTCGAGGCCGCCGATGCGGTGCTCGAGTGCCGGGGTGCCGGGAATGGCCCACGGGCGCGCCAGGGTGTTGGGGTCGCGCTTGTAGGGCAGGAATCCGCCCTCGGCCAGCTCGGGCTGGGCCATCTTCACTTCGAACTTGGGAATCTCGGAGGCTTCCGGGATGCGCCAGGGCTCGGCGCCGTTGGCCAGGTAGCCGTCGGTGAGCAGCAGCACCGGGCACATGTACTTGGTGGCAATGCGGAAGGCCTCGATGCCCATGTAGAAACAATCGCCGGGTGAGCGCGCGGCGAGCACGCACATGGGCGACTCGCCGTGGCGGCCGTAAAGGGCCTGGTTGAGGTCCGACTGCTCGGTCTTCGTGGGAAGGCCCGTGCTGGGGCCGCCGCGCTGGACGTTGATGATGACGAGTGGAAGCTCGGTCATCACCGCAAGGCCCAGGGCCTCGCCCTTGAGCGCGATGCCGGGACCGGAGGTCGTTGTCACGGCGAGCGCGCCGGCAAAGGACGCACCGATCGCCGAGCAAGCACCCGCGATCTCGTCTTCCGCCTGGAAGGTGTGCACGCGGAAGTTCTTGAACGTCGAGAGCTCGTGGAGAATGTCGCTGGCCGGGGTGATCGGATAGCTGCCCAGGAAAAGCGGGCGGCCCGTGATCTTGGAGGCCGCGGCAAGGCCGCGCGCGAGCGCCTCGTTGCCGGTGATGTTGCGATAGGTGCCCGGCTTGCGCTTGGTGGGTGCGATCTCGTAGCTGACCTGGAACATCTCGGTGGTCTCACCGAAGTGGTAGCCGGTCTTGAGCGCCGTGATGTTGGCCTCGACCAGGTCGGGCTTCTTCTTGAATTTGGTCTCGATCCACTCGGTCGTGACCGTGAGTGGGCGATGGTAGAGCCAGAGCAGCACGCCCAGGGCGTAGAAATTCTTGCAGCGCTCGCGGTCCTTGTTCTTGAGCGGACTGTCCTTGAGCGCCTCGAGAGTCATTTTGGTGATGGGGATCGAGAAGAGCTGGTAGCCCTTGATCGAACCGTCTTCGAGCGGATTGCTCTTGAAGCCGGCCTTGCTGAGGTTGCCCTCGGTAAAGGCGTCTTCGTTGACGATGAGCACGCCGTTGTCGCGCAGGTCGTGCAGGTGCACCTTGAGCGCGGCCGGGTTCATCGCCACCAGCACGTCGGGCTGGTCACCGGGGGTGTAGATGCGCTCGTCGCCGAAGTTCACCTGGAAGGACGAAACGCCCGCCAGCGTGCCGGCCGGCGCGCGAATCTCCGCCGGGTAGTCGGGCAACGTCGCGAAGTCGTTGCCGAATACAGCGGTGGTGTTGGTGAACTGGGTGCCTGTGAGCTGCATTCCGTCGCCGGAATCGCCGGCAAATCGGATGACGACAGCGTCAAGTGTTTCAGTTCGCTTGGATGTTGGATCGGAATTCTGAGTCGCTTGTGCGGCGGAGGATGGGGGCGTCACTTCGGCTTCCTTAACCCTATCTAATATATGTGGAACAGCGCCTGACTGCCGTTCCGTATAGGGTCACGAATGAAAAAAGTCAAAGATTTCGGGGGCCAGAGGGGCATCTGGCGGCATTTTGTAACGCGCTGCGCAGAGTAGAAGATTGCGCTGCCGGTGCCGCGGATGTGCGCGCGCCCGGGCGGGCGCGGCCAGGCGCGGCCAGGCGCCGACCCCGGCCTAGAAGAGGCCCGAGATCTCACCCCTGGAATTGATGTCCACATCGAGCGCCGCCGGCCTTGCCGGAAGGCCCGGCATTCGCAGGATGTTGCCCGTGATGGGTACCAGGAAGCCCGCACCAGCCGAGAGGTGGACGCGGCGGACCGTGAGCTTGAAGCCCCGCGGCGCCCCGAGAAGCGCGGCCTGGTCCGAGAGCGAGTTCTGGGTTTTGGCTACGCAGATGGGGAGGCCGCCAAAGCCGATCCGTTCGATCTCGGAAATGTCCTTCTCGGCGGCTGGCTCGTAAACGACTTCGGCTGCCCCGTAGATCTCCTGGGCGATGGTGCGGATCTTGGCCTTCACCGGTTCTTCGAGCCGGTAGAGCGGACGGAAATTGGCCGTTCCGGCCTCGAGGGTCTCGGCCACGAGCTTGCCCAGCGCCATGCCGCCGGCGCCGCCGCCGGCGTGAACGTCCGAGATTGCCGCAGGAACGCCGCGCTTTTCGCAGAAATTCAGCACGCAGTGCAGCTCTTCGGTCGTGTCGCCGGGGAAGCGGTTTACCGCCACCACGACGGGCAGGCCGAACTTGCGCACGTTGTGGATGTGCTTTTCAAGGTTGGTGAGCCCGCCCTCGAGTGCTTCGAGGTTGGGTTCCTTGAGCCCGTCGGGGGGCAGGCCGCCGTGGAGCTTGAGCGCGCGGCAGGTGGCTACGAGTACGACGGCGTCGGGCTTGAGACCCGCGCCGCGGCACTTGATGTGGAGGAACTTCTCGCCACCCAGGTCAAAGCCGAAGCCCGCTTCGGTCACCGTGATGTCGGCGTGCGCCATGGCCATCTTGGTGGCCAGTACGGTGTTGGTGCCCTGGGCGATGTTGGCGAAGGGGCCGCCGTGCACGAAGGCGGGGAC
This sequence comes from Chrysiogenia bacterium, assembly GCA_020434085.1. Classification (NCBI taxonomy): domain Bacteria; kingdom Pseudomonadati; phylum Chrysiogenota; class Chrysiogenia; species Chrysiogenia bacterium. The sequence goes on from JAGRBM010000137.1 coordinate 9,752, forward strand.
GCCTTCGAGAGTCTGGACGAGGTTGGGCTTGAGCGCGTCCTTGAGCAGCGCGCCCAGCGCGCCGGCCACGCCGAGTTCCTGCACGGTGACGGGGTCGCCGTTGTATTTGAACGCAACGACGATGCGCGAGATGCGCTTTTTAAGGTCGGTGTAGCTGCTTGCGAGGCACAGGATGGCCATGATCTCGCTGGCGGCGGTGATGTCGAAGCCCGACTCGCGAGGCACGCCCTGCATGGTGCCGCCAAGGCCGATGACGACCTGCCGCAGGCTGCGGTCGTTCAAATCGATGACCCGCGGCCAGAGCACGCGGCGCGGGTCGATCTGCAGCGGGTTGTTGTTCTGAAAGATGGCGTTGTCGATGCACGCGGCCAGCAGGTTGTGCGCCGCGCTCACCGCATGAAGATCGCCGGTGAAGTGGAGGTTGATGTCCTCCATGGGAACGACCTGGGAGTAACCGCCGCCGGCGGCGCCGCCCTTGATGCCCATGCACGGGCCGAGCGAGGGCTCGCGCAGTGCGATGGCCACGTTCTTGCCGAGTTTGGCCAGCGCCTGTCCGAGGCCCACGGTGGTGGTCGTCTTGCCCTCGCCGAACTTGGTCGGCGTCATGGCCGAGACCAGCACGAGCTTGCCTGCGGTCTTGCCGTTGGAGAGGCCTTCAAGGGACACTTTGGCCTTGTACTGGCCGTAGTGCTCGAGATACTTGGCCGGAACGCCGAGCTTTTTCGCGATCTCGTCGACCGGGCGCATCTTGCAGGCCTGGGCAATGGCCAGGTCGCTGGGGACGCGCTTTGCGCGCCCGCTCTTCTTCTTGGAGGCGGTCTTTGCGGCCTTCTTCGGGGCCTTTTTCCTGGTTGCCATCTGTGCTGCGTGTCTTTCCGTCAGAGTCAGAAATTGTCCCAATCACCAAACCCGGGGACAGAGGCGCATCTTCAGCACGCAGGGCGAGAAATGCAAGCGGTTTCAGGGGGTTGGGGGCTCATGTCTCAAATTCGACGTAGCTCCCGTCAGCCACTGCTGGCACCAGTGAGCTCGGCAGTCGTGAGCGTGAGCGTGCTCGTGCTCGTGCTCGTGCACGATGAGGGGCCCGCATGGAAATGGAAGCGCAGGTTCCCCAGTCATGAACATTCAGCACATTGGAGGTTCACTTTCATGGGTTGCGAGGGGGCTGGCCTCATCTCGTCGAGCACTAGCACGTCCACGCTCACGTCTAGGACAGCGGAGGGTTCACCGACCTCCTGGGCTTGCGAGGGGAAGACTCGGCCGCTTCATCTTCCTTTAATCTTCACTTGCTAAACCCCTCCCATCTGCTGTGAGGGCGCTGATTGCGCCGGGCGCTCCGGGCGTGTTAAATGCCCGCCCACAGGCGCGATTTCCCAAGGAATTTTCGGAGGTTCCCCATGAGACCCGAAGTGGCCGCGATCAATGAAAAAGTCCGCGCGGAGGCGGCTTTTGTCGAGAAATTGCTCGAAAATGTGGGCCGCGTAATCGTCGGGCAGGAAGACCTGGTCGAGCGAATCATCATCGGACTGCTCTGCAACGGGCACGTCCTTCTCGAGGGCGTTCCGGGCCTTGCCAAGACGACCGCCGTGCGGGCCGTGGCCGATTCGATGCACCTGGCCTTCTCGCGCATCCAGTTCACCCCGGACCTGCTGCCCGCCGACCTGATCGGCACCATGATCTACGACCCCGAGCGCCGGGCCTTCGAGGCCAAGAAGGGGCCCGTTTTCGCCAACATCGTGCTGGCCGACGAGATCAACCGCGCGCCTGCCAAGGTGCAGAGCGCGCTGCTGGAGGCCATGCAGGAACACCAGGTCACCCTGGGGGATACCACGCACAAGCTCCCGGCGCCGTTCTTGGTGCTCGCCACCCAGAACCCCATCGAGCAGGAGGGGACCTACCCGCTGCCCGAGGCGCAGGTGGATCGCTTCATGCTCCACGTGAAGGTGAGCTACCCCACGCGCGCCCAGGAGCGACTCATCATCGATCGCGTGAGCGCGGGCATGCCCGATCTCGAACCCGTCATCCACGGCGAGGAACTCCTGAAAGTCCGCGAAGTGGTCGGCAGCGTCTACGTGGACGAGAAGATCAAGGACTACGTCCTCGATCTGGTTGGCGCCACCCGCGACCCCGGCGCCTTCGGCCTGGACGAGCTTTCGAACCTCCTCGAATACGGCGCCTCGCCGCGCGCGAGTATCTCGCTGCTGCAGGCGGCCAAGGCCCATGCCTTTGTGCGCGGGCGCGGCTACGTCACGCCCGAAGACATCAAGGCCATCGGCTTCGACGTGCTTCGCCACCGCGTGATTCGCACCTACGAGGCCGAGGCCGAAGAAGTCAGCGCCGACGACATCGTCCAGAAACTTTTCGATTCGATCGAGGTGCCTTAACCCGTGGCGGCCAATCCCCAGACGGCCGCAGAGGAGCGCGGAGGCATCCCCGCCGAAGTCCTGCGCAAGGTGCGGCTCATCGAGATCAGCACGCGGCGACTCGTCAACAACGTGCTGGCCGGCAGCTACCACAGCGCCTTCAAAGGGCAGGGCGTGGAAGTGGCCGAAGTGCGCGACTACGTGCCCGGCGACGACGTGCGTGCCATCGATTGGAACGTCACCGCGCGCATGGGCCATCCCTTCGTCAAGGTCTTCGCCGAGGAGCGCGAGCTCACCGTCGTGCTCGCCGTCGATGTCTCGGGCTCGAGTGCCTTTGGCAGTGGCAACCAGTTAAAGCGCGAAGTCGCCACCGAAATTGCCGCGCTGCTGGCGTTCTCGGCCATCCGCAACAACGACCGCGTGGGGCTGCTGCTTTTTTCCGATGAGAACGAACTCTTCCTTCCGCCCAAGAAGGGCCGCAAGCACGGCTTGCAGGTGATTCGTGAGCTGGTGAGCGCGAAGGCCCGCGGCAAGGGCACCAGCGTGGGCGACGCGCTCGCCTTCCTTCGCCGCATCCTGCACCGGCGCGCGGTGATCTTTCTGCTCAGCGACTTTCTCGACGGGGGATTCGAGCGCCCATTGCGCGCACTCTCCAAGCAGCACGACGTGAGCTGCATTGAAGTGACCGACCACCGCGAGCTGGAAATCCCGCGGGTGGGCCTGCTCGAGCTCGAAGACCCCGAGACCGGTGCGCGCGTGCTGATCGATTCCTCCAGCGAGGAATTTCAGAACCAGTTCCGCATTCACGCGCTAAAGCACGCCGACCAGCTCGAAGGGAGCGTCCGCCGCGCCGGTGCCGAGTACCTGCGCATCGACGCCACCGTTCCCTACGAGCGCGAGCTCGTCTCACTCTTCCGCACGCGCCAGCAAAGGAGGGGGAGGTAGTGAAGCGCCTGCTCGCTGCGTTGCTGCTGTTGCTCGCCGCGCCCGCATGGGCGCAGGCGCCTGTAGAAGTGCCCGCGCAGGCAGCACAACCTGCGAGCGCGCCGCTCCCGGTGACGAGCGAACTTTCGAGCCGCGAAGTAAGCATCGGCGACGAGTTCAGGCTGCGCATTGATTTGCCCGACGGAACCGGAGCTTCGGGTGAGCCGCGTGTGGACGGGATTCCCGATGAAGTAATTCTCAAGGGCGCGCACTGGGTAACGCCGGAGGGGCAGAGCGCGCCGACGCAGCTCGAACTGATTCTTTCCTCTTTCGATCTCGAACTCGAAGAGATTCCTGCCCTCGATATCGACTGGATGGGCAAGGACGGCAAGCGCACCCGCATCGAAACCACTGCACATTCGCTGGTGATGAAGCGCCTGACCACCGAGGACGAGCAGAGCCTCAAGGACGTGAAGGGCCCGCAGAGCGCCGAACTCTCCATGGGTAAATACATCCTTTATGGCCTCGGCGCTCTGGCGTTGTTCGCGCTGCTCATCTGGGGGCTGCGCCGTTACCTGCGCGTGCGCAAGGGGCTGCCGCTTGATGCCGCGCCCGCGCCGCCGCCTCCGCCGGCGCACGAGGTGGCTCTTGGCGCACTTGCCGCGCTCGAAGCGCGCGACCTGCCCGGCAGGGGCCAGATGCGCGAGCAGTGCTTCGAGCTCTCCGAGATCCTGCGCGCCTATCTCGAAGGCCGCTACAAGTTCCTTGCGAGCGAGCAGACCACCGACGAGCTGCGCCGCTCCATGAAGAATGTTGCCGAGATCGACGCCAATGATCGCGACGAAGCGCTGGCGCTTTTCGAGGAATGGGACCTTGTGAAATTCGCGAAGGTTCCCCTCGAAGAGGCGCGCGCCCGCACGATGCTCTCGCAGACGCGCACCTGGGTAACGCGAACCAAACCTGCTCTGCGCACTTTCGGTGAGGGGCCCAGCGCGCTGGACATCGCAGAGGGGAGGGCACGCTGATGCGACTTGCCGCGCCCTGGTGGCTGCTTGCGCTCATCCCGCTGGCAATCAGCGTGGCGTATCTGCTGCGCGCGCGGGAGAGCAGACGCGCCTTCGTGCGCTACTCACTCTCGGGCGTGCTGCGCGGTTTCTCCCGCGGCCCGCGCGCGGCCTTCTCGGAACTGCCGCTTGCATTGCGCGTGCTGGCGATGGTCTTTCTGATCGTTGCCCTGGCGCGGCCCCAGGGCGCGCTCACCCGCGAGACCTTCGAGGCCGAGGGCATCGACATCGTGCTGGCGCTTGATGTCTCAGGCTCGATGAAGGCCAACGACTTCAAACCCAACCGGCTCGCCGTGGCGCGGCGGGTGGCTTCGGACTTTGTCGAGGGCCGTCCCCACGACCGCATCGGCTATGTCACCTTTGCAACAACGGCGATTACGCGCTCGCCGCTCACCATCGATCAGGCCGCGCTTCGCCAGATCATCGAGGGAACCGGTTTTTCCAACGAGGGCTCGACCGCCATCGGCACGGCGCTGGCCACCTCAGTCAACCGCCTCCGCGAATCCGAGGCCAAGAGCAAGGTGATCATCCTGCTCACCGACGGGCAGAACAACGCGGGCGAAGTCGATCCGCTCACTGCCGCCGAGCTGGCGCGCACCATGGGCGTGCGCGTCTACACCATTGGAGCCGGTTCGCGCGAGGGCCAGTCGCCGGGACTGATCGGGCGCTTCTTCGGAAACCGCCCCGCGCCCGTGGACGAAGACCAGCTCACCCAGATCGCCGAGGCGACGGGCGGTCAGTACTTCCGCGCCGAGAGTGAGGAAGCTCTCGAACAGGTCTACGACCAGATCAGCCGGCTCGAAAAAGGAAAGATCGACGCCGGTGTGGTACGCCAGTACCGCGAGGCCTTTGCCCCGTGGGCGTTGCTGGCGCTGCTGTGTCTGCTTGGCGAATTTATTTTGCGGCGCACCTGGCTGCAGGGACTGGCGGGGGCCTGATGCGACTGGTCGAGCCCACATGGCTGCTGTTCTGGCTGGCGCTACCCGTGCTGGCGGCGCTGGCGTGGTGGGCGCTGGGGCGTCAAAGGCGCCGCGCCGAGCAGTTCGCCCGCCGTGCGAGTTTTGCGCGCCTTCACACCGCGCCCAGCACCACGCGCCGCGTGCTCGGGGCGCTGCTCCCGCTACTGGCGCTGGCACTCGTTGCCGGCGCGCTGGCGCGTCCGCAATCGGGAACCAAGCAGGGCAAGGCCGAGCGAAGCGGCGCCGCGGTGGCAGTCGTGCTCGATACTTCGCTGAGCATGGCGACCGAAGACGTGCCGCCCTCGCGCTTCCTGCTCGCGCGCCGGACGATCAATTCTCTGGCCGAGCGGCTTGCCGGTGACCGGCTGGCGCTGGTGACCTTTGCCGGCGACGCGCAGCTTCTCTGCCCGATGACCGCCGACTACCGGGCGATCGATCTCATGCTCGACGGGCTTTATCCCGGAACCGTCGGCGCGCCGGGTTCGGCGATCTTCCGCGGGATCATGGGCGGGCTGACAGCGCTTGAGTCGGCCGATCCCGAGGCGGGCCGGGCGATCCTGTTGCTGACCGACGGCGAGGACTGGAGTGGCGGGCTCGAACAGGCCGCCTCGAAGGTGAAAGACGCAGGCGTCGAGCTTTTCGTGCTCGGAATCGGCCGAACCGAGGGCGAGCCCATTCCCATTCGCGCGCCCACGGGCGAGTTCTCCGCCTACAAGTCCGATCCCAATGGGCAGGTCGTCGTCTCGCGGCTCGAAGAAGAGCCGCTCCGGCGCCTGGCGAGCGAGGCGGGCGGCCAGTACTGGACGCTCTCCTCGAACCTGCGTGAGATCCAGCAGATCCAGAACGGGATCGAGCAGCTCGCCCGTGCGACTTTTGAAGAACAAAATCTCTACCGCTATTCCGAGCAGTATGCCTGGCTGCTGATCCCGGCGCTGCTGCTGCTGTGGATCGAGCTCCTCTGGCCGGTGGCGCCGCGGCGCGCCTCGCGTGCTGCCAGTGCGAGCCTGCGCGGTGCCTCGCTGCTGGCGCTGGCACTCTGGCTCTGTCTCAGCGGTTTCGACTGGGGGCCCTATCGCGCGACGCAGAAGGGCGTTGCCGCCTACAGCCGCGAGGAATACGACAAGGCCACCGAGCAATTCGAGTCGGCGCTCGATCAGGCGCCCGAAGTTTCGGGCGATGAACGGAGTGCCAATGACGCCGCGCTGTTGCACTACAACCTCGGTGCGTCCTACTACAAGGCCGGGCGCGTTGATGATGCCATTGCCGAGTGGGACCGCGCGGCGAGCATGGCGGCAGACCAGCAGCTTCGGGCGCGCGCGCACTACAATGCCGGCACGGCCGCGCTCTCGCGGGCGGCGGCCGCCCAGCAGGAGGGCGGGGCGTCGCAGGGCGCCGACCCCCAGGCCGATGTGAAGCAGGCGCTTGCCCGCTACCAGCGCAGCCTGGAACTCGACCCGCAGGATCTCTCGGCCAAGCACAATTTCGAGATGGCGGCCAAGTATCTGCAAATGCTCCAGCAGCAACAGATGCAGCAGCAGAGCGGCGAGCAGGGCGAGAAGCAGGACGGCGACGAAGAGCAGCAGTCCCAGGGCGCCCAGCAGGCGCAGGCCCAGCAGGGCGAAAAGAACGACTCCGAGGACGGGCAGGAAGGCCAGCAGATGGCCCAGGCCCAGCAGGGGCAGGAGCCCGAGCAGGACGGCGAGGAACAATCGAAGTCCGAGCAGGGCGAGCAGAACGAAGAGCAGCAGCCCGAGGGCCTCGGTGATCGTCAGCGCAACGACGAAGAAGAGCAGCAGATGGCCGGCGCCCAGGGCGAGCAGGATTCACGGGACCAGCCTGATGATGAGCAGGGCTCGCAGAGCATGAGCCAGGGCGCAGAGAGCGGCGATGAGCAGAGTGAAGCTTCAGAGGGCGAAGGCACCCAGGCGCGCAGCGCCGAGGAAGTCTCGCGCGATGAGGCCGAACGCATTCTCGACGCACTGGCGGAGCGTGAGCGCGAGCTGCGTCGCCGCCAGCGCACCGCGCTCCAGCAATCGAGGGGGGACCATGATTGGTAGGTCGGCACTGCTGTCTCTGGTGCTCCTGCTGGCAAGCGTGTTGCCGGCGCTGGCGCAGTACCAGGTCGTCGCCGAGTTCGATCGCCCCGTTGTGCGCGCGGGCGAGACGGTGATGCTCACGGTGTCGGTTTCCTCAAGCAGTGCGAGTGTGCCGAGCATCGAGCCGGAGCTGCCGCGCGAGCTCTCGGAGAACTTCGAGGTCATCAGCCGCGGCAGTTCCTTCCAGACTTCTTTTGTCAACGGCGCCAGCAGCGTGACCAAGGAGTTCAGCTACCGGCTGCGGCCCAGACGTTCCGGAGACATCCGGCTCCCGCCGGTGATGGTGCCGATCGCAGGCCGGCGCTACGGGAGCGAGCCCCTTGCGCTCACGGTCGAAGAAGCGGTCGCGCCCGACGAGGCACTCGCCAAGGGGCAGAAGGTCCCTTACTTCGCAGAGGCCCGCGTGCTGGCGCCCTCCGCGCTCTATCCCGGGCAGGAGATTCGGCTCTCCCTGGTCGTCTTCTCGGTCAGTCCCTTTGTCCGCTTCGGTTTTACCGGCGGCGGCATTCCGAGCATTCCGGGCGTGCGTATCCTGAACATCGAGCGCCGCGGTAACATCAACCTCGACCAGGTAAAGCGCGGCGATACGACTTACTACAGCGCCGCGATGGTGAACCTGGTTCTCTATCCGTTAAAGAGCGGGCCGCTGGTCATTCCGCCGATTGGCGTGGAACTGCAGCTCTCCGGCTCGCGCGGCAACGACTGGGATCCGTTCTTCGACAGCTTCTTCTCGCGCTTTCGCGGGCGCGCGGTTCAGACGCAGACGCAGCAGCACAAACTCACCGTCTTGCCGCTTCCCGACGACGGACGCCCGGCGGAGTTTTCCGGCGTAGTCGGGCAGGTGGGCATCAGCGGTCAGCTCACCACGCGGCAGGCCAAGGTCGGCGAAGTGGTCCCCTATACGGTGGACGTCTCGCTGCGCGGCGACAGCGTGGCCATGCGCACGCCCACGCTCACCCTGCCGCCGGGCTACGACAGCTTCGACGCCCAGGTGCAGGAGGCCAGCTCGGCGACCTCCGACCAGGGGCTCATTCACCGCAAGAAATATTCATTTCTGATTGTGCCGCGCAGGCCGGGAACCCAGGAACTCCAGCCGGCGACCTTCAGCTGGTTCGACCCGGTGGCGCGCCAGTACCGTGTCTGGAAGTCCCCGCCTGTAAAGCTCACGGTCAGCGGCCAGGCCGAGCCCGGCGCCGGCAGCGCCACGGACATTGAGATGAGCACCGGGGCCGAGGATTACGAGAGCGGCAAGCCCGCCGAGCTTCGCTACATCAAGCCCGACGCGGAGTCGTTGGCGGTCAGCGCGAAATCCACCTGGCTGAGCGCGGGATTTCTCGCGCTGGGCGCCGCGCCGGTGGGGCTCTTTGGCCTCATGCTTGTCTGGGACCGGCGGCGCAGCCGCGAGGCCACCGACAAGTCCTGGGCGCGCTTCAAGCGCGCCGGAAAGCGCTTCCGCGAGGAACTCAAGGCAGCAGCGGCACTGAGCGATCCCGTCGCGCAGGCCGGCGCCAGCGCGCAGGCGCTCCTTGCGGTGATCAGCGACCTGTGGGACTTTGAGGCCATCGGGCTCACCCACCAGCAACTGGGCGAGCGGCTCGAATCGTTGGGCGTGGATGAAGAGGTGCGCGCTGCGCTCCATTCCTTCCTCGAGAGCGCCGATGCCGCGCGCTTTGGCGGCAGCAGCGAATCGGGCAACTGGACCGAGGACGCCCGCGCCCTGGGCGAGAAACTCCGGGAGGCGAGGGGATGAAGGTACTTCGTTTCCTGCTGATTGCTCTGCTGGCGCTTGTGCCGGCGCGGGGCTTTGCCGCGGAATCGGCGGCCTCGGCCTCGCTCTACAACCAGGGCAACCAGAGCTACCGCGACGGCGTCTACGAGCAGGCGGTCGAATACTACGAGAGCGCCCTGGAACAGGGCGTGAGCGACGAGCGGCTCGAATACAACCTGGCCTGCGCCTACGCCAAGCTCGATCAGATCGGCCGGGCGCGCCTGCACTTCGAGCGGGCGCGGCTTCTTGAGCCCGGCGACGAGGACGTGCGCCGCAACCTGGAGATTCTGCGCGCGCGCATTCCGGGGGAGCCCGAGCGCCTGAGCGCCGGCGTGCTCGAAGGGGTGGTGAGCTGGTATGAGAGCCTGGGCACCCCGGACCTGGCGTGGGCGGGACTTGTCCTCTGGTGGATCTTCTGGGTTTTGTGGATCGCCCAGGTTCGCTGGCGGGACGATCAGCGGGGCGAGTGGGCCCGTCTGGGCCGATTTGCCGCCCTGGCATTTCTTGCTGGGGCATTGGCGATTGCTTATGCTAAACACCAACAGCTTTCCCAGCCGAAAGCCGTGATCATGGACGACGGGGTCAGCGTTCGCGCGGGCCCGACCGAAGAAGAGTCGGAAGTGTTGCGACTGGCGGCGGGAAGACTGGTGGATCGCGGACGAAGCAGGGGAACCTGGGTGGAAGTAAGCCTGCCCGGGGAGTTTGAGGGCTGGCTCCCGAGCTCAGCAGTAAGTGATCTTCTCCCGCCGGTGCGGTAGCTCCATTCCGGAGTGACCGGGCAACCGGGGGA
>JAGRBM010000138.1 GCA_020434085.1 Chrysiogenia bacterium
CCCGAAATGCTCGCCGATTTCCCGGTAACTGGGCGGGTAATCGTGCTCGAGCGTGTAGGCGTGGATGTAGTCGAGAACTTCTTTTTGCCGTTTCGAAAGCGTTTTCATGCCGTATACGGTATCGAAAACTAGCCGAAAGTGCAAGGGGTTTTTGACGGGGAGGGCGCGGAGGGGGGGGAAAGGAGAAATTGACCGCGGATAAACGCGGATGGGCTTGGCGATGGCGGGGCGGTGCGGTGCGGGTGTCGGGCGAGTGGCATCGAGGTGCAGACAAGGCGGCAATGCAAAATGTGTTACGTCAAGACTTGACCCCATTCAGACCCCATTCACCATTGACCCCATTCACCATTCAAGCGACAACCTGCTCCAGAGATGGGCTTCCAGTATCCGCGAGCGCGGCGACTGCTTGCTCAGCTACCAGCCCGTGCTTCACCAGCGCGATCCCGACCACAAACTTTCCTCGCGCCTGCAAGCTGCCGGTTACCAGGAGCTGTTTGTGGATTATGGGATGCGAGTGTTGTGCCCGGCCAAGGCTTCCGCTCACGGAGACTCCCCCGGGCAGAGCAGCGAGTAGACCGGTTCCAGCTCGCTGCGGGTTTGGTAGCCGAAACTCTCGCGCAGTACGGAGACGAGCAGGCCCTCCCGGTCAGTAAAGGCTTTTGAGGTCACCGTGACATCGAGCACGCAGGAGCCGGCTGCCGCGATTTGGGAGGCGCAGCGCTGCAGCGCTTCCGGGCTTTGCTTCAGGCTCTCGGGATCGGTCCGGTGCTCCAGCAGCAGCTCCGCGGGTTTGCAGGCGGCGCTCAGCCGGGGGGACTCACTTCCCGTGAGCTGCAGGACGGTTCGCAGATAGTCTGCCATGTTCCAGGGGTGGACCGCCGTGGGCTGATCCTTCGGAAGCTCCTCTGCAAGTCTCGGGGCGATCTCCGACCAGACCCGGGGGAAGGCCGGGTGCTGGTTGGCATAGAGGAGCCCCGCGCTCAGCAGGCAGATGACGCCCAGAGGCGCGGCCACCGCCCAGCGGCTCCAGGCACGAGTCGCCTCCCAGCCTGCTGCTACCAGCAAATAGAGCGGCACGATCAGGTAGGCGTAGAGCCTCGGGAAGAAGACCGGCATTCCCAGGGTGAGCCCGCTGGCGATCGAGGCAAGAACCGCGCCGAGTGCCAACGTGATTACCAGGAGCTGCCGGGTGGGTAGTTTCAGGTCAGCGGCTTTCGCGCCCCGCCAGCACAGCCAGAGGACGGCCGCGCCCAGCAGCCACTCGATCAACACCAGCGCGGCGGGCGGTTCGGCAATCCAGTACCAGATCTGCACATTGAGCAGCAGGTCCGCCAGCACCGCCGGCGGCGAGGAGCGAAAGCTCGGGAACCCCATGCCGGTCATGATGAGCCGGTGCATGGGGACGCTCCAGAGGCTCGCGCCCAGCAGGATCGCCGCGAGGATCAGCAACGGGAGTTGCGAGAGCGCCAGGCGCCGCACGTGGCGACCCTCCAACCTGCCACGGCCGATCCAGAGGACGCCGAGCCCCATGGCCAGCAGCACCGGGAGGATCTGGAAACCGCCAAAGAGCAGCCCCAGCACGCCGGTGGCTACCGCCTTGCCAACGGGGAAGTCCTCGGGAGTTTGCAGGAAGTCCAGCATCAGGCCCAGCGCCAGGATCACGAAGATCGGCCCAAATGCGTATTCCTCGGCAAGCACGCCGCTGGCCAGGCTGAAGGGAGTCAGGGCCAGGAGCCAGCAGGCCCCCGGCAGTACCCGGCGCGGCAGGTGGCCGCGAAGGCAAATCCAGGCCGCCACCGGCCAGAGCGCCCCCAGCACCGCCGCCGGCACCCGAAGCCAGACTAGCGAGGCTCCGCTCTGCGCAATCAACCCGTACAGGTAGCCGCTCAACAGCGCTCCGCGGTAGGCATCAGCGGCCAGGATCGGATAGCGCCAGCTTGCCATGAACGAAGAAAGACGCGTGACCTCATCGGGGTTGAGCGTCAGCAGCGCCGCCAGAGCCGCGCGCAGCGCCAGGCCCGCCATGAACAGCCGTTTTGCCATCTCCCCTATGTAATGGCTCGGAAGGTCGGGGTAAATCGCCCCGGCCTGCCCGACGTAGCCCTGGCGCGCCCGTGTTTATGTGCGGATGGGGTCAGTGCGGATGGAGTGCGGATGGGGGAGTGCGGATGGGGTCAAGTCTTGACTTAACACCTTATAATCCCGTGCCAGTTTTCGATCCGCTTCCATCTACGCGCTCGTGCGCCTCTGTGCGATATGCCTGAATCGTGACCGACAAGAAATCCCACCGCAATGACGCATTCCGCATCAATCGCCCAACCGCGGCGATGTAAATTCTGCGGTCCATCTCGGGTCATTTCGGTCCATCGTGGGCCATCATGGGTCACGCCCCTTGCGTGAGTTTCTTTCTTTCCCATACTGAAAACAGAAGGGCCCCGCCTTCGCCGAGGCTTCGGCGGGCAGGCAGGCCCCAACGGTGTTGCGCTCCCCCGCCGCCCTTCGACAAGCTCAGGACAGGCCGGGGGAGCTGGCCGGGCAAGGCCGGGCTGTGGGGGCAGTGTGTACCACCCCCCTCTGCCCTGCGGGCATCTCCCCCGGCAGCGGGGGAGAGCTACGCGGCGGCGCGCTTTGCGCGCATTTCATCACGAAGGCGCGGTCCGGATTGACAGATTGCCCGCGCGCCTGCCCTGAGTTTACCGAAGGGTCTTCGAAGGTTCGACTCCGCCCCCCCCTCTCCCTTTGGGAGAGGGTCAGGGTGAGGGTTTCGTTACCGCCGCAACGAAACCCTCACCCGCGCCTTCGGCGCGACCTCTCCCAGGGGGAGAGGTGATGACGGAGCGGCCTTGCGCCGGCAGGTGCCACCTGCCGGAACAATCCCCGTGCGCGAAAGAGGAAAAAAAGGAGAAAAAATTTTGGAATTTGTAAACAACGCCTCCGTCATCCCGACCGGA
>JAGRBM010000139.1 GCA_020434085.1 Chrysiogenia bacterium
CTTGCTATGCTCGCCCGCTTCCAAATTGGGAAGGCGCCGCCGGAATTGAGGCGTTTTGGGTACCCGAGCACAAATACTTCAGCAGCAACGGTGATCGGGAGTTGTTTGTTCTGGATAAAGTTGTTGATTGCATTCAGTTTTAACCCTGGAATCGCGTCCAGCGGTAGGACCCCGATATCAACCGTGGAACCTGAATCCGGATGCTCGTACCATCGGGCGACGCGAGAATCGTTAAACTGTTCAAAAAGGTGAGTTGACACGATTTTCCATGCCGCGACATTTTCGACCGTAGGGAGCGCGAAGCTTATACGGTCGGGTAGTCCGCAGGTGGGCGAAACAGGCTCGCCTGATTCCGGACTGCGACCTGATAAGTTATGCCAGTTTGTGACGAGATAAGTCTGGTGTTCAAATTCATAAAGAAAAGCCGAAGCCGTAGATAAGCTAGTGTCCCCGAAGAACATTTCAATCGGCACCGTGCTCGTTGAGAAGTGATCAACGATAATTTTGGGTTTGTTCGTCATGCACTCATTCTATCTGGGCGCGTAATATACGTGCCACCCTGTCTTGCATCGCCAGTATTGATCTTCGTAATCTTTCCTTGGTTGATCATACAGGAGCGAACCCATGACCAAGATCCAAAAAACCGAAGAAGAATGGCGCGCGGAGCTGGGCGAGGAGGCCTACCGGATCCTTCGGGAGAAGGGGACCGAGCGGGCCTTTACCGGAAAGTACTGGGACAACCACGAGGCCGGGGTCTATTTCTGCGCCGGCTGCGGGGCAAAGCTCTTTGAGTCGGAGACCAAGTTCGAGTCGGGCAGCGGGTGGCCGAGTTTTTTTGCGCCGGTCGAAGAGGGCGCGGTGGCCGAGGAGCGCGATACTTCCCACGGGATGGTGCGCACCGAGGCCCTGTGCGCTGCCTGCGGCGGGCACCTGGGCCACGTCTTCGAAGACGGCCCGGCCCCCACGGGCCTGCGCTACTGCATGAACAGCGCCTCGCTGAAGTTCGAGCCGGAAGAAAAATAACCACAGATGAACGCAGATAAACACGGATGCGGATACGTCTTCGCCCCGTTCGTCCTGAGTAGCGCTGAGGATCAGCGCGTATCGAAGGGCACAAGGGCCGATGTATTCGGGTGTGGGGCCTGAGGCCCGTATGCCCTTCGATACGCAGCCCTTCGGCCCGCTACTCAGGACGAACGGGGTGGAATCCCCGTAGATCCTGCTCATCCTGTCAATCCTTTTTGATCTGCTCCTTCTACATATCTGTGTTCATCTGTGCCTGCCCTGAGCATGTCGAAGGGGCCATCCGTGGTTCCATTCCCCCTCTGATTCTGGTCATACCCACCAAAATCCGCGTTGTGGTAGGCTTTCCCTTGATATCGAAGGGAGAATTGACATGAGTGAGGAACAGAACACCCCCACGCCGGAGCAGAAAGAGGAGCTCGATCTCTACGAGCGCCTGGCAAAAGAAACCCGCAAGGCCTTTGAAAAGGCGAGCAAGAAGTCGGCCGAGGCCCTCGATGAGTCGCTGGCCTTCGCGCGCAAGGAAATCGACCGGGCCGGCGAGTTCAGCAAGGAACAGCTCGACAAGGCCGAAATCTTCTTGAAGCGCGACCTCGAAGAGACCGCCGGCGACTTCGAGCGCCTGGGAGACAAGGCCAGCGAACTGCTGCACCCCTCGCGCCTTGGCGCGGGGCTGCTCGATCTCTCGACGCAGCTTCTCAACAACGCCAGCGACGCGCTCAAGAAGCTCGCCTCCCGCGCCGACAGCGCGCGCACCTACCACTCGGGCGAGATCACCGGCCCGGGCACCCTGGTGTGCAAGGGCTGCGGCAAGGAAATACACCTGAAAGCGACCGGCCACATCCCGCCGTGCTCGGGATGCGCGAAGACGGAATTTTCGAAGAAATACTGAGCGCCAAAGGCGCCGCCTCGTTACGCTCCCCCGCCGCCGGGGGAGCTGCCCGGCAAGGCCGGGCTGAGGGGGCGC
>JAGRBM010000140.1 GCA_020434085.1 Chrysiogenia bacterium
GAATCAAACGCCTCCCGCCCATTCCATGGCGGGGCCAAGGCGACGAACCCCAGATAGTCAACGTGTTGATTCTCCCCAGAAGCTCTCGGCCAAGCGGGCTTCGGGTATTCCTGGCCCCGAGACTCTTGTCGATGTTCGTTCCGCTAGCTTTTGCCGCGGCGCAACCTACGGCGATCGGGCTCTACCCAGCTTGTCCGGCCTACGGGTCTCTGGTTGGCTCGAGCCCTTCGCGGCCGTCGGATCGACTGCGTGCGGTGGGCGTCATGCTCGATCCGCTAGCCAAGAGCCGGATGCTCTGACGTAACTCCACCTTGAAAGAACATTTGGAACGGCCCCATGGGGCGGCCGCCCTGAATTTCGAACGCTGTCCCGGTAGAAGCGGATCCCGTTCGATCGACACTCCGCCGGACGTCACGAATTCTCCCAGCACATTCGTGAAGGTGACGAGTGCGTGGACGTTGGTCAAGGGCCGTGGACTCAGATTACAGACTTCCCCCTCCAGAAAGGCGCGCCCTTTCCAGCGGACCCAGCGCGCGGCGACGAGCTCGATCTCCGGCGAGATGCGGGGCGCCGTCCGGTTATCTTCCCTACCCTCGCGTGGCCGGGCGCGAATTTCCGGCGCCCTCGCCTGAGGGGGAAGTGCATGCGGCGCCGCCGGACCTTGCCATAAGTGCCAGAGATGCCGCAAGTGGGTGAAAAAGATGAAGCCCAGGGTCGCCGCGGCTCCTGCCAGCTCTGAGGCGTGGAGCAGATTCGATGTCATGCTTTCAGGCGTCATGTGTCGCATGCTGGCGCCGGGGAGTCTTATCGAAGCCGGTCTCCGTTCTGGAATTTTCCTCATAACTTCGCCGAGCTTTCTGGGAAGGCCGCATGAATTCTGTAGGACGAACTTCAGGCGCGCTCGAGAGGGAACCTGATGAAAAGCTTGCGAGCATCTGCTCGATTTCTGGACGACATCAGAAGACTCTGATATCCTGACCGCATCCGGCTAGGGGAATCCCGCGTGATTGGCCCGTCCCTGGCAGATTTTAGGATCGGTGAATGCCTCTTCAGCGTTGCACTGCGAGAGGTACGGGGATCGCGCGGCGTCGTCACACTCTCACCGACTGAAACCCACTTTCTGATCACTCTCTGTACCTACTCTGGTCGCCTGCTCAGCGCGGAGGAACTGTTTCGCGAGGTATGGCCCGAGGAAGCCCGTAGAAATCTACCAAAAGGTTGGAGAAACCGCGTTGATTCGCAGTTGAGGAATCTGCGGGGGAAGTTGCAGGACATCCTGCCGAATTCGATCTTCAACCAAAAAGGCGAAGGCTTCCGCCTCAGCGTAGTTGTCGAGAATGTGGCGCCAGTGCGGGGCGAGACCGCGGGGACGATCGCAACGGTGACGTACGATCACCTTCTGCATGAGCTCTCGTCCCTGCAGCCGCCTTGTCACATCGTCGTCAAGTCGGCCTGCCCATTTGAAGCTCGTCCGGAAGGCGCGACCTATTTTGTTGATGCATTGCGCAACGGGATCACCTTCGAGTTTGTGCTCACCGAGGATGTGGAGGTTGCGGCGGCGCTCCTGCAAGGCCTCCTCGACTCCAAAGCGACGCCCGCAGTCAGCACGGGGAGGCCGCGTACGCTGATCTCCGGCATGCGGCTAATCTTTAGCGATCAGGCAATTCCCGACTCCAAGTATGTGATTGCCGCAAATCGATCCTTCGACGCGAAATACTACTACTGCCTCGATCAGGACAGAAGGGCCGTGCTGCTGAAGGAACGTCAATTGGCATCGGCGCATGCCAAGGAGTTGGTTCCCAGCGGCCACAATGGAGCGCCTGATCTGTTATCGTGCGCTCCTGGCGTACGCGAGCCCGAGGCTCTCATCGAAGATCTACGCAGCCTCGTCAGCCGGCGCCTGGGCCCTGCCGGCATCGGACTCTTCGAAACGCTCGTCACGCCCCGAAAGTCGGCGGCAAGAGAACAGGTGAGCGCGGTGACGGCTCGACCGCGCACGAAAGGCTCCCTGCATTGACACAAACCCAGGCCTGGGCGAGAGCTTAGTGGAGCGCTTTCTGGATCGCGGCCTCGGCCAGCGGCGCCATCACGGCGTAGCCGGCCTCGTTGGGCAGCACGCCGTCGCGGGTCAAGTCCTTGTTGAAGCTGCGCCCGTCGGCCAGCGCGCGGTAGTAGTTCAGGTAGACCGAGCCGGTCTTCTCGGCATATTCCTCGAGCCAGTCGTTGAGCCCGAAGATCTTGCCGCGCGGGCGCAAGGCGGATTGCTTGCCCGTATCGCAGTCGTCGCAGACCGGCAGCAGCGACGCCAGCACGACTTTGATGCCGTTGAAGCGCGCCAAGTCGACCATCGACTCGATGTTCTCGACGATCATGCCCTGCGTGCCGGGCCCGGTGAAGGCGGCGATGTCGTTCATGCCGCCCTGGATCACCACCACCTTCGGCTTCAGGCTGATCACATCCTGGCGGAAGCGCACCAGCATCTGCGGCGTGGTCTGGCGCGCGATGCCGCGGTTGAAGTAGGGCTTGCCGGGGAAGTACTTCTCCCACGCTTCCCCGCCCTGGCCCCAGTAATCGGTGATGTCGTCGCCCAGAAAGATCACGCGGTCTTCGCCGGGCTTGGGCGCCGGGACCTCCGTGTCGGCGCTGCCGTAGCGCGTCAGCCCGCCCCA
>JAGRBM010000141.1 GCA_020434085.1 Chrysiogenia bacterium
GAGGATCTCGACTACGCGGGCAAGCGCGTCGTCATCATCGGAAGCGGCGCGACGGCCGTGACGCTGCTGCCGGCCATGGCCGACAAGACCGCGCACATCACCATGCTGCAGCGCTCACCGACTTACATGATGTCGGTCCCGGCAAAAGACCCCATGGCCTCGCGACTCAAGGGACTGCTGCCGGAAATGACGGTCTACCGCATGATGCGCGCGCGCAACATCGCCATGCAGCGCTGGAGCTTCGATGCCTCGCGCAGATTCCCCAAACAGGCGCGCAACCTCATTATGAAGTTCGCCCGCAAGCAGCTTGGGCCCGACTTCGACATGCGTCACTTCACCCCCGACTACAACCCCTGGGACCAGCGGCTTTGCGCCATGCCCAACGGCGATTTCTACAAGACCCTGCGCAGCGGCAAGGGAGAGATCGTCACCGACCACATCGAGAAGTTTACAAAGAAGGGCATTCTTCTGAAATCGGGCAAGGAACTCGAAGCCGATATCATCATCACGGCCACGGGCCTCGACGTGCAGATGATGGGCGGGGCAAAGCTCACCATCGACGGCGTCGAGCGCCAGGCCAGCGACACGATGATGTACAAGGCCACCCTGCTCGAGGGCGTTCCCAACGCGGGCATCGTCATCGGCTACACCAACGCGTCCTGGACGCTGCGCGCCGACCTTGCCGCCGAGTACGTCTGCCGCCTGCTCAACCACATGGACAAGAAAGGCTACGCCGTCGCCACGCCCGTCGACACCGAGGGCAGCCAGAGCGATGAGACGGTCATGGGCACGCTCACCTCGGGCTACGTCATGCGCGCGGCAGCCAAGATGCCCAAGCAGGGAAGCCACGGCCCCTGGAAAGTCTCCCACAACTACTTCCGCGACATCCCCCTGCTGCGCAAGAGCGCCATGGAAGACGGCTACCTGCAGTTCGAGCGTCCCCGGCCCAAAGTGGCGCCCGCGAAGAAGCCGGCCAGGGCTGCGAAAGCCGCAAGCACCGAGGCTGCCGCACTGGCCAACTGAGCGGATTCACACCGACCCAAAGACCCGAAGGGGCGCGGACATTCCGCGCCCCTTTTTCGTGGGATGGAAAAACCCTTTTACGAATCTGCGATTTCTTCGTGTACTACACAAGCGCCCGAGAGGGGGTTCAGAGCCAATAATTCGCCGCATATGGGCATCTGACAGGGGTGCGAAGCAAATGACGCATCTTGACAGAGCCGGCCGATTTGGTAAAAACTATTTTTACCACGCCGGATCAATGACCCAATCCGACCGGCAGCGGCCAGTTAAGGAGCGAACCGAGATGGAAACACAGGCTCAGATTCCGACCAGAGACAACACCGAGCAGCAGGGCACCCGGCTTCCGGGCGGGGCGCAGATCGAAGTGCGCAAGATGGACCTCAGCGCCATCGAGAACAGTCCGAAGTACAGCCACGGGAACGACCCGGCGCTTACCCACTTCACCTACGCACTCTCGCTGCTCTTTCCCGAGGGCGAGCTGTTCTTCATGGACTCGGTGCGAAACTACCGAAAAGAAATCACCGACCCCGAGCTCAAGAAGCAGGTCAAGGCCTTCCTGGGACAGGAAGCGCTGCACACCAAGGAACACATCGCCTATAACGACCGGCTCAACCAGTGGGGCATTCCCGTGGGCTGGGTGGATCCCTGGCTCAAGCGCGGCCTGAACCTCGTGCGGCGCAGCCCCAAGAAGGACCAGCTCGCCGTGACGGCGGCGCTCGAACACTTCACCGCCATCATGGCCAACGAGCTGCTGCAGAACGAGGAACTCCAGGCGGGCTTCGACCCGGCGCACCGCGCGCTGTGGCTCTGGCACGCCATTGAAGAGACCGAACACAAGGCCGTGGCCTTCGACGTCTACCGCGTCGTCGCCGGTGACGGGATCCGCGCCGAGCTGCGCCGCATGCTCACCATGCTCGGCGCCACCGCGGGCATCCTGGCGGCCACGACTTTCCTGCACATCTACCTGATGGCGCGCGACGGGCAGCTCTTCAACGTGCGCTCCTGGCTGCACTTCGCCAAGTGGCTCTTCATCAAGCCCGGGCTGTTCGTGCGGCTCATCCCGGCATGGGCGAGCTACTTCAAGTGGGGCTTCCACCCCTGGCAGCACGACAACTCACGCCTCATCGAGGGCTGGAAGGCCCAGTACGAAGGCCAGTACGCGGTGGCCTAAGGAAGAGGGCGAGGCATGCCTTGCCCCTACCCATCCCGCTCCCCCGGTGCCTGGGGAGCTGTCACCGAAGGTGACTGAGGGGGCGCCGGCAGCGCCGCAACATGATCACAAAGCTTGCCGTCATTTCCCCATGGCGGCAGTCGTCGCAAGAAGAAGGGGCCCGGCTGATGCGGGCCCCTTCGCTTTGGTGCGGTTTGTGTCTGCCTCAGAGTCCCTGGTCACGAAGCTGGCGGGCTACATCGCGATAAAAGCTCTCGGCGTCCCACCATCCGGTGTTGCCCAGCAGGTGGTTCACTTCGTCGAGGTGGTTGGCGTTGAGATTGAGGTTCTTCTCCTCCCCCCAGCGCGCCGAAGCCACCGAGACAAACCCGTCGTTGGGACCGGAGTGGGCAATCGAACCCAGCAGCGCGAGGATCGGGTCGAACAGGTCGAGGCTGATCCAGCTCTGACGCGTGCCCGCGTAGCTCCAGTACTTCACGCCCGATACGTTGGGCGTCATGTCGTTGAAGACGCTCATGCCCGCCGGCGACATGTAGAACAGGGCCGCGGCCGCGTCCTGGGGCAGCTCGGAGTTGCCGTTGATGGCAAAGCCCAGGAAGTTCATGAACGAGATGACTGCCTCACCCAGCGCGCCGCCGGGCACGCCCCCACCGCCGCCGAAGATGCCGGCGATGGAGTTGGCAAACTCCGCGCCACGGTGCGGGCTGGCAATGCTTACAACGGCTGCGACCTTTGAGGCGCCAAGCCGGTGCGTGGTGGCATAGCGCGCATCGATACCGCCGTTGGAGTGACCGATGATGATCACCTTCTGCGCGCCGGTGATGGCCAGGATCTCCTCGATCTGGTCGGCAAGAATGTTGCCGCGGGCGATCGGGGTGTTGAAGGCCGGCACCTCCGTGGTGAAGACGGTGTTGCCGTCTTTTTCGAGGGCGGCGGCAATCTTGTAGAAGTATTCGATCCCCGCCAGCTCATCGAAGCCGAAAGCCCCGTGGGCGAGCACGATGGGATATTTCGTCCCCTTGGGCGGGGGCGTGCTGCCGCCGGCATGGGCGGCGAGCGGGTTCATAATCAGCGCTGCAACGAGCGCGGCGAGCAAACTGGGCAAGATCTGACGCATGTGGTTCCTCCTCCTGTGGACGGCCCGCGCGTGTTCCGGGGTTGGTGCGCGGTACGGTCCAGTTCCCTGTGGCTTTCCACTCTACGAAAAGGCCGCCCGCGCCATCAGGTAGCGCGGGTCACGAAGGCCCATGACGAAAGTCACGTTTTGAGGGGTGCCCCTTGCACAAAGATGGTGCAAATGGTTCGCTGACTGGATTCGGGCCTATACTGGTGGCTGCACATGACCATCCGAATCGCCATCTGCGACGACCACCCGTTCTTCCGGGCGGGCCTCTCGGGCGTGCTGCGCGCCGAGGAAGACCTCGATGTACTGATCGAGGCCGGCAGCATCGATGAGCTCACCTGCGGGCTCGCCAACGTCGATGTCGATCTGGTGCTCCTCGACGTGGAGCTGCCCGACCAGAGCGGTCTGGATGCGCTGCCCGAGCTCTCCCGCGCCCGGAGGGTGTTGATGCTGAGCGCCTTCGATGACCCGCGCCGGGTACGCCAGGCCATGCAGTCCGGGGCGCTGGGATTCCTGCGCAAGGACAGCGCGCCGCGCGAGGTGATTCGCGGCATTCGCGACGCCGCCGCGGGCAAGACCGTATTGAGTGCGGAGATGGCGATCTCGCTCGCCGAGGCCCTGCGTGCCGATCCCGACGAGCGTGAGTTCCGCCGGCGCGTTGCGGCCTTCACCCCGCGCCAGCGGGAGGTGCTCGAGCTCATCGCCGAGGGGCACTCCAACCGCGAAATCGCCGACAAGCTCTTTCTCTCCGAGGGGACCGTCAAGAATCACGTCACGAACCTGCTGCAGTCGCTGGCCCTTCCCGATCGCACGCGGCTGGCAATCCTCGCCAACCGGTACGGCCTGGAGAGCTGAACAGTGGACTGGCTCGTATGGAGCTGGGACCTTCTTTCCCGGGTGCTTGCCGGAGCAGGTTTTGCCGCGCCGCCGGAGTTCGTGGTGGGTTGCTACCTGCTGCTGGGTTTCGGAGGCCTCATTCCCGTTGAGCTCTCCTCGCGCCGTTACTACCACTATCCCTCGGGCCTGGTGGGCGTGGCTGCCTTTTTCATCATGGGGCCGCGGGTGCTGTGGTTGCCGGTGGTGGCGACCTGCATCTGGAGCGTGCTCTTCCAGGTATTCACCCGCATGGGGGTTCGCTCGCCGGCGCTCAAGCGTCCCTCCCTTCAACCCGAGGCACTGCCTGTGGCCACGGCAATCGGTGCGGTGTGCATCTTTGCGGGCGACCTCGCGCGCCGCGCGATCGGTGCGGGTGCTTATCCCCTCGACATTTCGGGCGCGCGCGGCGCGCTGCACTTCGTCCTGCTCTCGGCGATCATGCTGGCAGTGGGGCTCCCGCTGCTCGAAGCCTATTTCTGGTGGTACAGAAAACGCCGCCCCCCGCCGCCCATCGGCGACATCGAAGCCAAGCTCGGCATGCTCTACCGTGACCACGTGCTCATCGCGCTGCTGGTCGTCATGGGCGGGCCCGTCGCCTACGCGTCCATCGTCGCCTACGACCCGCAGGTGCCCTGGCTCTCGCTGGCGTGGATGAGCGTGGGGCTTTTTCTCGCCGGAACCTTCAGCATTCTCAACGAGCGCAAGAACCGGATCGTGCGGCTGGTTCGCGAACTCGAACTGAGCCGCCGTCTCATTACCGTGGGCAAGGTCGCCGCGCGCTTTGCCCACCAAACCCGGCACGAGCTGGGGCTCATCGGAATGAGTCTGCACCAGATCGAACGCCACACACGCGAGCTTCCCGAGCAGGAGCGCGAGCAGGTGCAGGCCGAGCTGGAAAAACTGGAGCGCATCCAGAATGAGCTGCGCCGCC
The DNA here is from genome assembly GCA_020434085.1 of Chrysiogenia bacterium. NCBI lineage: Bacteria > Pseudomonadati > Chrysiogenota > Chrysiogenia > Chrysiogenia bacterium. The sequence goes on from JAGRBM010000141.1 coordinate 5,125, forward strand.
TGATGAGCGATGCCCTCGGCGGCGGCGAGGAGTTGGCCGATGAAGCCGGGAAGCCCGCGCCGCCCGATCGGGCGGTCCCCGTTCAGGAGACGCCGGGGGTGATCGAGTTGCTCGAACGCGAGATTCTGCACGTGCGCCCCCGCGCACAGGCGCGCGGCATAAGCGTGTTGCTGGAGCTGCGCGGCAACGAGGAAATCACTCGCCGGGCCCAAAACGGCGAAAAGCTCGGCCATGCCTTTTTCAATGTGATCGACAACGCAGTGGCCGCCGCAGGCTCCAAGGTCAGCGTGCGCGTCGAACGAAACGGCGAGAATGCCACACTGGTTCGCATTCTCGACGATGGGCCCGGTATCGACCCGGAGATCTTTGGCCGCGTTACCCTGCCGTTTTTTTCCACCAAGGAGGACGGCACCGGCATGGGCCTGGCCATCGCATTCGCCGTTGCCCAGGAGGAAGCCGGCAGCCTGAAGCTCCGCAACCGCCGCGAGGGCGGCCTCGAAGTGACCTTCGAGCTGCCGGACTAGCGTCCCATTTCGGGCGGAGCAATCAGCTCCAGGATGTCCTGCGCACTCAATCCGTTGAGCAGTTCGCGCGCCTCCGCCTCACGCACCTCCTCCGGCGAAAGGGTCGACGTGCGCAGCTTTCGCAGCTCTTCCTGCAGCTCTTCGGATGAAAGCCCCATTTGCGCGGCCTCCCCCAGCAGATCCTGGCGGTCTTCCTGGTAGCGCTGCCAACGCTCGCGTCGCTCGGCCCGCTGCGCATCGAGCGCGTCCAGCCGCTCGGCCGCTTCTTCGCCAAAGTGCTTGACGCGAAGCTCGTGAAGCTGGTCGACATCGGCGCTTCGGTCGAGCTCGAGACCGCTCGATTTTTCAGCTAGCTCGCGCAGCTCCTCGTAGTATTCGGTGCGCGGATCCTTCCAGGCGACCTCCTGGCGGAGTTCCTCTGGCAGGGCCTCCTCGAGCTCGGCGATCTTCTTCTCGCGCTGGGCGTCCTGCAGACTCTCGTCGTGATAGAGATCGCTCACCGCCAGCGCATAATCCGTGGCCAGCTCGTCCTCATGGAAGAGTGCGTCCGCCAGCGATTCCCCCAACACCTCGCGCCGCAGGGCATGGAGCCGCTCAAATTTCTCGCGCATGGTCTTCGCCCCGGCGTAGAAGTCGGGCGCCTGCATCCGGTCGATGAGGTCGAGATACTTCAGGAACGCCGCGCGGATCTGCGCGGCCTCTTCGGGCGTATAGAATCGGCCCATCCACTTCTCGAGGGCGCCCAGCGCCATCTCCCGCGGATAGCCGTAGTGGTGGAACAAGATCTGGTGAAAGACATCGAGAAAGTCGGGCGAGAGGAGCTGCTCATCTCCCGCGCGATCAAAGCCCGCGCGGGGCAGGTAGCTCATGTCCGGCGGCGGCGCCTGCTTTGTTGCAGCCGGAGCGGACGTCTGCGGCGGCTGCTGCGCTGCCGGTGATGTTTCAACAAGTACCGTTGGGGCGGCGGGTTCCCTGGAAAAACGCAGTGCCAGAACGACCAGCACTGCCACCATGGCGAGCCCGCCGGCCAGATAAGCCTTGCGTGCCATCGTGACACCTCCAATGGATTCCCCGGAACGCGACCCACTCTACGCCAATCCCACCGGGGGCTGTCAACAAAAAGAGCCCGGCATCGGCCGGGCCCTTTCGCGTTTTCAAAACTTGCAGCGCCTACTGGGGGACGTTCTCCCAGTCTTTTAGAAACTGGGCGAGCCCCTTGTCGGTAAGCGGGTGCTGGGCGAGCTGGTAGATCACCTTGAGCGGGCAGGTCGCCACGTCGGCGCCGAGCAGCGCGGACTGAAGGACGTGCACCGGGTGGCGCACGCTGGCAACCAGAACCTCGGTGGCGAAGTCGTAGTTTTCATAGATGCGCACGATCTGCTCGATGAGCTCCATGCCGTCCTGGGAGATGTCGTCGAGCCGGCCCACGAAGGGGCTGATGTAGGTCGCGCCGGCCTTTGCCGCCAGCAGCGCCTGGGTGGGCGAGAAACACAGCGTGACATTCACGCCGATCCCCTCGTCGGTCAGCACCTTCGTGGCTTTCAAACCCTCGGCGATGAGCGGGATCTTCACTACGATGTTCTTGTTGATGGCGGCCAGCTCCTTGCCCTCTTTGACGATCCCGTCGCAGTCGGTGGCGACCACCTCGGCGGAAATCGGGCCGTGCACCTCGGCGCAGATGTCGTCGAGCACGTCGCGGAACTTGCGGCCGGTCTTGGCGACCAGGCTCGGGTTGGTGGTCACCCCGTCGAGCACGCCCAGCGCCTTGGCCTCGCGAATTTCGTTGATGTCGGCGGAATCGATAAAGAACTTCATGGAACCCCTGACTTTCCCGCGCGCCCTTGCCCGGCAAGGCCCCGCGCATCCCTTTGCAGCAGTGGCCCGCGACCCTAGCGCATGGGAAAGGGGTGGGGAAGAGGGGGAATCGTCCACGTAAACGTCCACGACAAGCGAAAACGAGATACGAAGGGCCCCGTGGACGTGGACGTGGACGTGGACGTGGACGGACGATGCAGCACGCCAGGAAAAGATCAAGTCCCTTGCTCTCCCCGCGCTCGTAAGCCACTTTTCCCCCCATGAAGACCGAACTCTTCGACTTCGAGCTGCCCGAGGACCTGATCGCCCGCTATCCGGCCGACCGGCGCAGCGATTCGCGGATGTTGCGACTCGATCGTAAGACGGGGGAAGTCTCCCATCATCTCTTCCGTGAGCTTCCCGATCTGCTCTCCCCGGGCGACCTGGTTGTCGGCAACGACACCCGCGTCTTTCCCGCACGCATTTATGCCGAGCGCGAGGGCGGCGGGCAGAGCGAGCTGCTGCTGCTCGAACAGGTGAGCGAGCCCGAAGGCCTGCCCGAAAACCTTCGCGGCGCTCCGGGCGAGTGCTGGCGGGTGCTGGCCCGGGGGGCCAAGCGCCTCTCGCCGGGAAAGAGCATCAAGGCCCCCGGCGCGAGCGTCACCGCCCTCGCCCGCGACGACGACAAGGTCATCCTGCGAATCGCACCCGAAGGCGGTAAGAGCGTGCTGGCCTGGGCCGAGAAAGTGGGCGAGATTCCCCTGCCCCCCTACATGAACCGACGCCCGGAAAAGATGGATCTCGCACGCTACCAGACGGTCTTTGCCGACGAACCCGGATCGGTTGCCGCCCCCACGGCGGGCCTGCATTTCGACGATGAAGTGATTGCGAACCTGCGTGGCAAAGACATCGGCTTCGAGACGCTCCGGCTCCACGTGGGCTGGGGAACCTTTGCCCCCATCCGCGGCGATGACATTCACCAGCATCACCTGGACGAAGAGCGCTACGAGATCAGCCCTGAACTGACCGAAAAAGTACGGCAGACCAAAGGCGCCGATGGCGCCCGCGTCGTTGCCGTCGGCACCACAGTCACAAGATCGCTGGAGACCGCCTTTGCGAGCGAGCCCCCCGTGCTCTCGGGCCGCTCGCGCCTCTACATCACGCCGGGTTATCGCTTCCGCGCCATCGACGCGCTGATTACAAACTTCCACCTGCCCCGCACCAGCCTGCTCGTCCTGGTCAGCGCCTTCGCCGGCCGCGAACACGTCCTGGAAGCCTA
>JAGRBM010000142.1 GCA_020434085.1 Chrysiogenia bacterium
GACGCCGCCGAGGTTCATCCCTCGCTTCGCGGCAAGCAGCTCGAACTGGTCATCTGGACCACCACCCCGTGGACCCTGCCCGCCAACCTGGCCATCGCGCTCAACGAGACGCTCGAATACGTTGCCGTTGAAGTGGGCAGCCGCGTCTTCGTGGTGGCCAAAGATCTGGCTGAGGCTTTCCAGAGCGCGCTCGTCATTGACGGAGCGCCCGGTGAGATCATCGCAAGCTTCCCTGCAAAGAAGTTCGAGGGGGCGCGCGCCCGGCACCCGTTCATCGATCGTGAGTCGCTGGTGCTCTTCGGCGACTTCGTGACGCTCGAAGCCGGCACGGGCTGCGTCCACATCGCGCCCGGACACGGCGAAGATGACTTCCGCCTTGGACAGCAGCACGGGCTCGACGTCCTCTGCCCGGTTGACGCAGAGGGCCGCTACACCGACGAGTTCGCTCCGATGAAGGGCGAGTTCGTCTTCGACGCCAACGAGAAGATCAAGGCGCTGCTTGTCGAGAAGGGCCGCCTGCTCAACAGCCCCAAGGCCTCGCTCAAGCATTCTTACCCCCACTCGTGGCGCAGCAAGGAACCGATCATCTACCGCGCCACCAGCCAGTGGTTCCTGAGCCTGGCGCACGAAGACCTGCGACAGAAGAGTCTCAAGGCCATCGACGAGATCCAGGCCGACAAGGGCTGGATCCCTGCCTGGGGACGCGATCGCATCTATTCGATGCTGGAGAACCGCCCGGACTGGACTCTCTCGCGCCAGCGCGTGTGGGGCGTGCCCATCCCCTCGCTAGAGTGCGAGGGCTGCGGCAACGTCTTTCTCGACGCCGACGCTTGCGAGCACGTCGCCGACCTCATCACCGAGGGCGGCATCACCGTCTGGACCGAAAAGGATGTCACCGAGCTTATCCCCGCCGGCACCAAGTGCCCGGAGTGCTACGCCACGAAGTTCAAGAAGGGAACCGACATCCTCGATGTCTGGTTCGACTCGGGCGTCTCCCACGCGGCCGTGTGCGAGGTGCGAGAGGAACTCCACTGGCCCGCCGATCTGTATCTTGAGGGCTCGGATCAGCACCGCGGCTGGTTCCATTCCTCGCTGCTGACCAGCATGGCCACGCGCGGCGCCCCGCCCTACAAGGCGGTGCTCACCCACGGCTTCGTCGTCGACGGCGATGGCAAGAAATATTCCAAGAGCAATCCCAACTACACGCCGCCGGCCGACATCATCAAGAACTACGGCGTCGACGTGCTGCGCCTGTGGGTCGCGTCCGAGGACTATCGGGGCGACATCCACTTCTCCGAGGAAATTCTCAAGCGCCTTGCCGAGGCCTATCGCAAGTTCCGCAACAGCGCGAAATATATCCTGGGCAACCTCGCCGACTTTGATCCGGCAAAAGACTGGGTCCCCTATTCGGAGATGACGCCCATCGACCAGTGGATCGTGGGACGTCTGAACCGGCTGCTGCTCACCTGTCACAAGGCCTTTGCCGAGTATCAGTTCCACACCGTCTATCACAAGCTCAATGAGTTCGTGACCGTGGACTTTTCGAGCCTGTTTGCCGATATCTCCAAGGACCGGCTCTATGTCGACCGCGCCGATTCGCGTCCGCGTCGCAGCAAGCAGACGGCCATGTACCAGATTCTCGCCGCCATCACGCGCGTCTTTGCGCCCATCCTCTCGTTCACCAGCGAGGAGATCTGGGGCTACCTCCCGCGCTTTGAGGGCGATGCACCTCATCCCTCGCTCAGCGGCGTGAACTGGGACTCGGTGCATCTTTCCAGCATGCCCAAGCCCGTCCCGGCCGAGATGGACGACGAGGTGGAAGCCACCTTCGCCGACCTGTGGCGTCTGCGCGAGGAAGTCACCAAAGCACTCGAAGAAGCGCGCAAGAACAAGGACATCGGCGCGAGCCTGGAGGCCAAGGTCACGGTTGCGGCCAAGGCCTCGCTGCAGAGCAAGCTGACCCGGCGCCTGAGCCTCGACGATGTGGCCGATGCCTTCATCGTCTCGGGCATGGAGTGGCTCGATTCGCTGCCCGAGGACGGCGCCCAGGACTTCCAGGTTGCCTGGCAGGCCGCCCCCGGCGGCAAGTGCCCGCGTTGCTGGCACTTCCGCGAGGACATCGGCAAGAGCAGCGCCCACCCAGAGCTGTGCGGCCGCTGCGCCGACGTGGTCTCGGAATAAACCGCGCGCTGCGCGGATATTGCAGGAACGGACATGAGCGAGAAAAACACACTCTCAGCCAAGTGGTGGATCCTGGGGTTGCTGACCCCGCCGCTGGTGTGGGCCGACCTCTACACGAAGGTCCTCATCGGCCGGAGGTTTTATCCGGGCGAGCACCTGACCGTCATTGACGGATTCTTCGACCTGATGTTCGCGCGCAACCGCGGCGCGGCTTTCGGGCTCTTCAACGATCTCTCGCCCGAGATGAGCTTCGCCTTCTTCATCGGCGTGTCGATTATTGCGCTGCTGGTGCTGGGCTATCTGTTCGTTTCCATCAGCCATTACGAAAAATACCTGGGCGTGACTATCACGTTCATTTTCGCCGGCGCACTGGGCAATTTTACCGACCGCATGCGCCTTGGTTACGTGGTCGACTTTCTGCACTTCTACGTCAAGGACTTCTACTGGCCCACCTTCAACGTGGCCGATATTTGCATCACCGTGGGCGCGGCGATGCTCATCTACTACTCGATCTTCCTCGAACCCCGTGAAGATGAGGACGAGCAGGCCCTGCCCGGCGCGCAGAGCGCCGAGAACGCAGGGGCCTGAGCCACATGCTGCCGCAACTTTTCTCCCTGTTTGGATACCCGGTTCACACCTACGGCGTAACCGCGGCCATGGGCTTTCTGGCGGGCTTTTTCTTCGCGCGCTGGCAGGCGGTCGTTACCAAGCAGGATCCCGAGCACACCGCCGATCTCATCTTCTACGCGATTATCTTCGGCGTCATCGGCGCGCGCATTCTCTACGTGATGCTCGAGTGGAACAGCTACTTCGCCGAGCATCCAGGCGACATCCTCCGCATCGACAAGGGCGGACTAGTCTTCTACGGCGGTCCCCTGTTTACGGCGCTGCCGCTGTGGTGGGTCATGCGCCGCCGCGGGCTCTCGATCTGGGCGTACTCCGACCTCGTGATGCCGGCCACGATTCTGGGCCTTGGCTTCGGGCGCCTTGGCTGCCTGGCGGCCGGCTGCTGTTACGGCCACCCGGCGGAGGTTCCCTGGGCCATCCACTACCCGGAGGGCTCGACGCCGGCCTACGCTTATCTGGGCGCCGCCCTGCACCCCACCCCGCTGTATGAGTTTGCCGCCTGCATCGCCATCACCGCCATGGCGGCCTGGTACAACAAGCGCAAGCAGCGCCACGGCGAAACCTTCTTCCTCACGGTGCTGAGTTATGCCATCGCACGCTCGATCATCGAGGTCTTCCGCGGCGACAAGGTTCGCGGTTTCCTGATTGAAGACGTGCTCTCCACGAGCCAGGCCATCTCCATCTTCGTGGGAATCGCCTGCATCGGCGCATGGCTCTACTTCCGCAAGAAACCTACGAAGACCATGTCACTCGACTACTACCCCAAAGGCGAAGGCCCCTACGGGATGCGCACGGACGACAGCAGCGCGTAACCACCAAGCGATGGGCCTGGCAAGCCACGCCCCTGCCACTGCGACCTGTCCATGGCGCAGGCAGTGGCTTGGTTCACCAAACCCATTTCACATTTTGGTGCTTGTTACCGTGGAACCGCGACGTCGCTGAGCAGGGACTCGATCACCCGCTCGGCCGCCTGGCGGGCGCTGCCGCCGTGGGCGAAGTTTTCCTTGAGCTGCACGCGGTGGGCAAATACCGGCACGGCAAGGCGCTTGAAGTCATCAGGCGTGGCATAGTCGCGCCCGTGAAGGAGCGCCCGGGCCTGCCCGGCGCGCCGCAGCGCCAGCGCGCCGCGGGGGCTCACGCCAAGGGCCAGCAGCTCGCTGGTGCGCGAAGCGGCGGCAAGACGCTGCAGGTAGTCGATGAGCGAGTCTTCGACACGCACTTTGTTACAATCGGCCTGCAGGACAAGGATGTCGTCGGCATGTAGCACCGGCGAGAGTGCGTCCACGTCCGTGCTGCCGTGGGACTGCGCGAGGATCGCCCGCTCGGCCTCGGCGCTGGGGTAGCCCATTTCAAAGCACAGCAGAAAGCGATCGAGCTGGCTCTCAGGCAGCGGGAAGGTTCCCGCATGTTCCTGCGGGTTCTGCGTCGCAATGACCAGAAACGGCCGGGGGAGCGGATGGCTCACGCCGTCGACGGTCACCTGGGCTTCGTTCATGGCTTCAAGGAGCGCGCTCTGGGTCTTGGGGCTCGCCCGGTTGATCTCATCGGCAAGCACAATGGAGTGAAAGATCGGGCCGGGATGAAACTCGAAGGCCCGCGTTGCTTCATTCCAGATGGAAACGCCAGTCACGTCACCAGGCAGCAGGTCGGCGGTGAACTGCATGCGCTGGAAACTCGCGTCGAGTGACCTTGCCAGTGAGCGCGCCAGCGTCGTCTTGCCCACGCCCGGAATATCGTCGACGAGCACATGGCCACCGGCAATCAGCGCAATGAGCGAGAGCTCGATGGCTTCGTCCTTGCCCTTGATCACATGGCCCATGTTGGCGAGCACCCGCTCCAGCGCGTGGGCCCCACCGGTATTCACTTTGACGCTCTCGACACTCAAGCTTCGTATTCCTTCTAGCGCCCCTTGAAGTTGGGAGCGCGCTTTTCAAGGAAGGCCGCCCGGCCCTCCATCAGATCTTCGCTGGCAAAGCACTCGCGTTCAAGGGCGCGCAGCTCGCTCTGGACTTCCTCGGGCAGCCCCGGTCCCTTTGCCAGGGCGCCGAAACTGCGCTTCATGTTCCGCACCGCAAGCGGCGCCGCCGCGGCAATGGACTGCGCCAGGGCCATCACCTTGTCCTCGAGTTCCTCGCGCTCCACAAGATGGGTGAGCAGCCCGGCCTCATGGGCCTGCGACATGGTCAGCGGCTCGCCGGTAAAGAACATCTCCTTGGCAATCGAGGGGCCAACCAAGTCCACGAATTTTCTCAGCCCATCGGAATGATAGCAGAGTCCGAGCTTGGCGGGCGGCATCCCGAAGTAGCCATGTTTCCAGGAGAGGCGGAAATCGCAGCTCACCGCGATTTCCCCTCCCAGGCCGTAGGTGTGGCCGTTGAGCAGCGCGATCGTGGCTGCCGGGAATTCCTCGAGCCGCCTGCAGAACGAGATCGGCAGGCTGTCGGAGCGCTCCTCGGCGGCTTCGAGCTGGTCCTTGGGCACGCTCTGGATACGCCCGATGTTGAAACCCGCACAGAAAGCGCGCCCTGCGCCGGTGAGAATGAGCGCGCGAATCTCGCTGCCGGCAAGCTCCTTGAGCTCGGCATCGAGCGCGCCGAGCATTTCCAGGTCGAGCGC
>JAGRBM010000143.1 GCA_020434085.1 Chrysiogenia bacterium
GGGTCATCTTCTACGCAGAGAATTCGCTGGAGGGGCTGGGTCATGCTGGACGGCGACAGATCGGCGCGCACCGGGTCAGTACAGCGCCACTGCCTCTACTCCTGATGACGGGCACGGATGCCCGGCTATCCCGCTCGATCCCAATGCTGGCATTATAGGGCCAATGCCCCCGTCCGATCCAAGCGGGTATTGGGATTTTCCGCCAAACCAGCGCAATTGCTTCGCGGCATCGACCTTGGGTGCGCGGTTTGCTAAACCTAGGTGCAGACAAACACCTGGACTCTGCCGCCCATTGAGAACTTCAGAGCGGAACATGCCGAGCATTCTGGCCATTGATGACGACCCCTCCATCCTCTCGTTGATCGGGTCGATTGCCGCCTCTTTGGGATGCGAATATCGCGGTGCGCCCAGCATCGAAGAGGGCGAGCACGAACTCCAGATCGCCCTGCCCGACCTGCTCATCGTCGACGGCCTGCTGCCCGACGGTACGGGAATCGAACTGCTCGCCCGGGTTCTTCCCTCACACGAGACGCCGCCCAAGTCGCTCTTTCTCTCCGCCTTTTTCAAGGGCTTTCGCACCTTTGAAGAGCTCTACCGCCTGGGCGTGGACAAGGTCATCCACAAACCGGTGACCCCGGAATCGTTGACCAAGGAAATCGCCGACCTGCTGGGCATGGCACCGGCTGCCGGCAATGACGAAGAAGATGCCGGCAAACAGGAGCTCAAGTCCGAGCTTGCAAAGCTGCAGGCCAAGTTCATCGAGTCCCTGCCGGAAAAGCGCACGCTCATTGAAACCCTTGCGCGTTCAGCTCACCAGGCAGACCTTGCCGACATGCAGCAGCAGGTCCACCGCCTCTCCGGCACGGCCGGCACCTACGGGCTGCCCGCCATTTCCGAGGCCGCTTATCAGGTGGACCGCGCCCTGCAGACGGGCAAGTCGGTGAGCGAGGTGCGCGACCTGCTCGACGACCTGCTCCACCAGCTCAGCCAGGCACGCCCGAATGACCCGGGCGCCGAAGACGCCAAGGCCGGTCACCGGCTGCTCAAGTTCCGTCAGGTGCTCTTCGTCCATCGCGAATCGAGCAGCGCGGACCTGCTGCGCGCGGAGCTGACCAACGCCGGCCTGCTTGTCGAAAATGCCGGGGGGCCCGAAGAGGCGACCCACATGGCCGCCGGCCTCCATCCCGACATCGTGATCGCCGAGTGCTGCGAGGAAGTCAGCGATGAGGAAATCGCAAGCCTGAGCAAGTTGCGCCAGGCGCTCGACCCATCGGTCCCGATCATCTTCCTCACTTCCCACGAAGATCTCGACCGGCGCGTGGCCGCCAGTCTGGCCGGCGGCGCCATGTTCCTGACCCTGCCGGTCACGGGCACCGAGATGCTCAAGACCATCCAGAAGTGCCTGGCCGGAAATGAAGTGGGCGGCCCGATCCTCGTCGTCGATGATGATGCCGCGATGCTCAAGCTGGCGGAGAAAGTCCTTTCAAGCGACGGTCTCCAGGTTCGCAGCGCGGTCAATCCCCAGGATTTCTGGAGTGCCCTGGAGAGCGAGCCCCCCTCGCTCATCGTCATGGACGTGCAGCTTCCCGTCTACAGCGGGTACGAGCTCTGCCGCGTCATCAAGTCCGACCCGCGCTTTCGCGACATCCCGGTGATGATGCTCACCGCGCGCAACGACGTGTCCGACCGCATCGCCGCATTCCAGGCCGGCGCCGACGACTTCCTGGCCAAGCCCATCGTTCCCGAAGAATTCATCGCGCGCGTTCGCGCCCGCATGCGCAAGGCTGAAGAGGCCGCGAGCCGCGGGCTCAAGGACCGCCTGACCGGCCTGCTCACCCGCGCCGCGATGGAGGAAATTCTCGACCGCGCACTCCGCCAGTTCCGGCGCACCGCCCTTGCCAGCGACGGCAAACGCGCGGGCGTGCTGCTGATCGACATCGATGACTTGAGCGAGCTCAACGAGGCGCGCGGGAATCACGCCGGCGACGCGGCGCTGCAACTGGTGGCCGATTCCTTCGACCAGGCCGTGCGCCCGGGCGATGCCGCCTGCCGCTGGGGCGGCGAGGAATTCGTGATCCTGCTGGGCGATGCCAGTGAGAACAATTACCGGGCGACCTTCGAACGCTTGCAGCAGTTTCTTGCCCGGCACCCCATTGAAACCGGGAACGGCCCGCCCATCGAGGTGCGCGTCAGCGCCGGCGGCGCGCGCTTCGAAGCAGGTGATACGCCGCTTTCGCTGCTGCGCCGCGCCGATGCGGCGCTCTATTGGGCGAAGGAGCGGGGCAAGAACCGGCTGGAGCTTGAATCCCCCGCCGCCTCGCGCGAGGCGGGCAGGGGCGCCCCGGGCACGGCGATTCCCCGCTTCCAGGGCATGATCGGCAACAGCCCGGCCATGCAGGAGCCCTTTCGCCGCATCCAACTGGCGGCGCAGAGCGATGTCACCGTCCTGCTGCGCGGGGAATCGGGCACGGGCAAGGAACTGGCCGCGCGCGCCATTCACGACCTGAGCGAGCGGCACGAGAAACCCTTCATCGCAGTCAACTGCTCGGCGCTTCCCGAGTCACTTCTCGAGAGCGAGCTCTTCGGCCACGTGCGCGGCGCCTTCACCGGCGCGCACCGCGACAAGACCGGCGTGTTCGAGTCCGCACGCGGCGGCACGCTCTTTCTCGACGAGATCGGCGATGTGAGCCCGCTCATTCAGCTCAAGCTGCTCCGCGTGCTGCAGGAACGCGAGATCCGCCGCGTCGGTGGCGACAAGGCGATTCCCGTTGACGTGCGCGTCGTTACGGCGACGAACAAGGACCTGGAAAAGCTCATCGAGAACGAGGTGTTCCGCGAAGATTTCTACTACCGAATCCGCGTGTTCGAGATCAACCTGCCCCCGCTTCGCGATCGCGTCGAGGACATTCCGCTTCTGATCGATGCTCTGGTTGCCGAGTTCGCCCGCACCCGCGGCAAGCCGGTACATGGCCTGACCGGCAACGCGCTCGAGCGCCTGTGCCACTATTCGTGGCCGGGCAATGTGCGCGAGTTACGCAACGCAATCGAGCATGGCTTCGTCACCGTCCGCGGCGACCGGATCACCCTGGAGGACCTTCCCACCGAGCTGCGCGAGGCCGAGGCCGGGGCGCCCGTGCGCCGGCAGCAGGAACCCAGCGAACGCGACCGCATTGTCTCGGCACTTCGTCACTCCCAGGGCAACCGCACCCGCGCGGCCGAGAC
>JAGRBM010000144.1 GCA_020434085.1 Chrysiogenia bacterium
AGGGAATCCCCGGCAGCACGATCACACGTCCGGCGCGGAAGGTGGGGATGCGGTTGACCGGGTTGTGGATGAGCTCGGCGCCCGCCGGCATCTGCGCCAGGGACAGGCGCACCCCGTTGATGTGCTTGCCGTAGTAGGCGTGCAGCTCCCGCTCGGCCTCCGGATGGGATTCAAGCGGCAAGCCGAGCGCATGGGCCACCGCCGCGCGGGTGATGTCGTCGGGGGTGGCGCCAATGCCGCCGGTGGTAATCACCCAGTCGGCGGCGGCGAGCCCGGCGCGGATTTCCCGGGCAACGAGTTCGAGCTCATCGGAGATGATGTGGACGTAGAGGAGCTGCGCCCCCCAGGAAAACAGGCGCTGGGAAATGAAGGGCAGGTTCTCGTCGGCGATCTCGCCCGAGAGCAGTTCGTTGCCGATCAAAAGTAAAACGGCCCGGGGAGTTTCCCCGGGCCGCTCATCATGCTCTTGCATTGGCGTGAGTCTGCCGCGAATCAGGCAGCCTGCTTGGCAGCTTCGCGAATCGCCTGCTTGCGGCTCTTCTGGAGGCGAACCATTCCGTTGATCGGGCCGGGAACGGCGCCGCGAACGAGAATAAGGTTTTCTTCGGGACGGACCTGGAAGACGGTGAGGTTCTGGGTCGTCACTTTCTTGTTGCCCATCTGGCCGGGCATCTTCTTGTTCTTCCAGACCTTGCCGGGGAACTCACAGGCGCTGATGCCGCCGCCGTGACGGAAATACTCGGCCGTGCCGTGCGTGGCGCGGAAGCCGCCGAAGTTGTAGCGCTTCATCACGCCCTGGAAGCCCTTGCCCTTGCTGGTGCCGGAGATGTCGACGCGGTCACCGGCGGCGAACAGGTCGGCCTTGATGGCCTGGCCCAGCTCGTAGCCGTCGACTTCGCCTTCGTTGAGACGAATCTCGCGCAGGTGGCGGGTGGGCTCGACGCCGGCCTTTTTGAAGTGGCCGAGCTCGGGCTGGTTCTTCTTATAGGAAGCAATCTCACCGAAGCCGACCTGGATGGCTTCATAGCCATTGGCTTCCTTGGTGCGCTTGGCCACGACCGTGCAGGGACCCGCCTCGAGAACGGTTACGTTCACGCGCTGGCCATTCTCATCAAAGAGGGTGGTCATGCCGAGTTTCTTGCCGAAAATCACCGATGTCTGAAGCTTGCTCATTTCTCGCTTCGCCTGTCGTCTCTCTGCCGGCGGGTACGAATTCGTCCCGGGCCGGGAATTTGCCTGAGTGGGCGCTACTGCCTGTTTCCGGGCACACCGGTCCCCTCAGGAAGGCGCCAGTATAACGATGGGCCTCGCACTGTCAACCCTGCCGCGATCGATGAAGCTCGGGGACCGCAAAATGGGGCTTCAGCGGGCCAAAAGGCGGGCTTGCCAGCATTGACAAGTAGGGGAAACGTCTGTTAAATGCCCGGAAACAGGCAGAAAATGCTGTTGCCGCAACAGGATGCTGTGTCTTTTGCTTTAAGGAGTATTGACGGCCAATGAGTGCAGCCGACGACGCGCTTTTCCAGCGATTCGGAAAGGCCTTCCCCGCAGGAACCGTTCTGTGCCGGGAAGGCGAGCCGGGCCGCGAGATGTTTGTTCTTCAAGAGGGCAAGGTCCGTATCAGCAAGCAGGTCCGCGAAGTGGAGAAAGTCCTGGCCGAACTCGGCTCGGGCGCCTTCTTCGGTGAGATGTCTATTCTGCTGAACAAGCCCCGCTCTGCAACGGCGACCGTTACCGAAGACAGCAAACTTCTGGTCATTGAACCAAAAACCTTCGAGGCGATGATCAAGGGTAACTCCGAGATCGCGATTCGCCTCATCAAGATTCTGGCCGACCGCCTTCAGGAGGCCGACGACCAGATCGAGAACCTGCTGCTCAAGGATTCGACTTCGCGCGTGGTGCACATGATGATGCGCACCGCGGAGAAGAAGGGACAGGACGTCGGCGAAGGCTGGCGCACCGTTCCTGCAAGCGGCGCGATGCTTGCGCAGCAGACCGGACTTGAGCCTCGCCAGGTCGAGGACGTGGTGAGCAAGCTGGAAAAAGCCCAGCTTCTCAAGCGTCAGGGCGAGGGGTTCGTGCTGGCCGAGACGGGCAAAGTGCAGAAGTACCTGGAGTACCTCGCACTCAAGGAACAGTTCGGCGAAGCGATTTGATTTTGCATGGGGCCTGTGTGGGGGCCCGAACGACCGCTTGAAGGCCGGTTTTTTTTGGGGGGGAAGCGGCGCCGCGTGCTGCTGGGCCCATGAGAGCTTGGTTCAAAGCGAGGAACAGGAAAGGCACACCGCAGGATGCGCGTTAAGGTGTGCGGCTGCTACGGCGGCGAAACAATTGATACCGCGCTGACGGGATTCGTGCTCGACGGGGTTCTGGCCCTGGACGCCGGCTCGCTGACGAGAAGCCTGACGCTCGCCGAGCAGCAGAGCATCCGTCATATTCTCATCACCCACACGCACCTCGACCACATCAAGGATCTGGCTTTCCTGGCCGACAACGTCATCGGCTGCATCGACAAACCCGTTGAAATCTGGGGAACTGCGCCGACCATCGAAGTGCTCAAGGAGCACCTGATGAACGACCGCGTGTGGCCGGATTTCTCCAAGCTGCCCACCCCGGAGCAGCCGACCATGAAGTTCAACGTCATCGAGGAAGAGACCCTCTTCACCGTGGCGGGCTACGAGATCTTCGCCGTGCGTACCAACCATCCGGTTCCCAACGTGGGCTATCTGGTGCGCGACTCGAAGGGGACGTTCTGTTTCTCCGGCGATACCGGCGTGACCGAGCGTCTGTGGCAGGTCATCAACGAACGCGACGACATGATGGGACTCATCACCGAAGTCTCTTTCCCCAATGAGCAGGACTGGCTCGCCGACGTGAGCGGTCACCTCACGCCGAAGATGCTTGCCGCGCAGGCCTCGCTTCTCAAGGACCGGAAGTATCCGCTCTTCCTCTCGCACATGAAGCCCAACTTCATCGAGACACTCAAAGAGCAGGTCGGCGCCGAGAGCATCGACAACTACCGCTTCCTCGAAGTGGGCGAGACCATCGATCTCTAGCCTCGCATTCGCTTTCAGCTCCCCCAATCGGGTTGTTCAGACAGCGCTTCTTCGCGGTTGAGAATGCACTGGTTTGAGCGGTATACTTTTCTCTCTACAGACTCGAAGAACGATGAAACAGGCCTCCTTGCCGTCGGGTTGCCGCCCGACGCGACTGAACCCGGAGAGAGCACCATGAAGAAGCCCAAAACGGATTTCGTCCATGAAGTGGGCCGCAAGGGCACCAAAGAGAAACTCGCCGACGACGCGCTCCTGCTCGACACGGGCTGGGCGACGCTGGTGGTGCTCACCGGCAAGCTCAAAGGCCGCGAATACTTCATCCGCAAGGACGCCACGACCGTGGGCCGCCATGGCACGGACATCGATATCGATGATGATTCCATCTCGCGCCGCCATGCGGTGATCTACTGCAGGGCCGGGCACTTCTTCGTCAAGGACATGGGTGCCACCAACGGCACAATGATCAATGACAAGCTCTTTTCTGGAAAAGAAAAAGTCATTCGCGACGGCGACGTGCTGCAACTCGGTGACGTCGGCATGAAGCTCATGGTGAGCGAGAACTTCAAAGGCTAGGACTTCAGCTTCTCCCAGTATTCAAGGGCCTTGAGTCGCACCTTTTCGTAGCCGCGCAGGACGCGGCTCTCGAGCGGGCCTTCGAGCGTTTCTGGCTTGTTCTTTGCGAACCTCAGCGACTCTCTGCGCGTCGAATAGAGCGGGTTGTAGAGCGCAACCTCGTGCGTGCCGCTTGGCACCACAAGCTGCGCGCCGGGCATTTGCGGCAACGCGGAATAGAAGACTCCGTCCACGCGCACCCACGCGAAAGGCTCGACTTTCAGCGCGAGTGAAGACTCCGTTTTGGGAAACACCCGTTCGAAGTTCCAGCGGGCAGCGAACTCCGCGCCGGCGACCACAACAGCCAGCGCGCTCAAAATGAGTGCGAGCCGGATGGCAGCCCTTCGTCGTCGCAGGCTGCGGCGCTTTCTGATTCGTTTTTGAACAACCGTGGTGTCGGAATCGAGCAGCCCGGTGGCACTCGGCTGTTCGGGAATCCAGCCCTCGCGATCGAGGAACTCCATGAGGGCTTCCTCGCCCCCGGCTTTCCGGTAGCGCAGCAGCACGTCGCCAAGCACGTCGGCAACCCGTTCGAGACTGCGGTAGCGCCAGAAGGGGTTCTGGCGCATCATGTGGCGACAGATGCGCTGCACCTTGCGCGGCGTAGCGGGATTGATCCGCCGGGGCGCAACATACTTGCCGCGTTTCATGGCGGCTTCGATCTCGTCGAGCTTGTCGCCGTCAAAGGGAAGTTCGTTGCAGAGCAGTCCGTAGAAAGTCACGCCGAGGGCGTACTGGTCGGAGGAAAGGCCGGGTTCCCCGCTAATCTGCTCGGGCGCCATGAAGCCCGGCGAACCGATCACCATGTCGCCCAGGGCCGACTGCTTTCCTCCGCCCAGGCGGCTGATGCCGAAATCCATCAGCTTCACCTTGCCCTCGTAGGTAATCATCAGGTTGGCCGGTTTGATGTCGAGATGGGCCAGTCCGCGCTCATGGGCATAGTGGAGGGCCAGGGCGGCCTGCCGGATGATCTCGGCTGCCACGTGCCAGGGCAGGGGGCCGGATTTATCAAGTAAGTCCTCGACGCACACGCCTTTGACAAACTCCATCACGATGTAGCGGTTCTTGCGCTGCTGCCAGTAGTCGTAGATGTGGGTGATGTTGCCGTGCTGCATGGCGGCCAGCGTGCGGGCCTCCTGCTCGAATTGCTCGACGATGGCGGGCGAGTCTTCGAACTTTGCCTTCATTTCCTTGATGGCCACCGGCCGCTGCAGGCTGAGCTGGGTGGCCAGGTATACCTGGGCCATCCCGCCGTCGCCGAGGCTTTTCACAATGGTGTAGCCCTTGAGCGTGCTGTCGGGTTTCAGCGGCATGAACCCATGTTAGGCGACCCGGCGCGATTTGCGGAGGTCTTGGGGGCTTTTGTGAAGGCTTGGCTTGCCGGGCCGGGCTAACTACGCTCGGCGCTCAGTCGGGCCGGCGCCGCCATGCGCGCCGCCCGCGGGAGTCTTTTTTCATGGCAGTTGTCACCACCCCCACCGGGAAAATGCCCACCATCGGCGAGGGCGACCATCCCTGGATCGCCTGTCCCGAGTGCAAGCAGGTTCTCTATCGCCGCGAATGGGATGAAGCCCTGCAGGTCTGTCCTTCCTGCGGCCATCACGGACGCCTGAGCGCGCGCGAGCGCGTGGCGCAGCTCTGCGACGAGGACAGCTTTGTCGAGTGGGACCCGGGACTTGTCTCATCCGATCCGCTCGAGTTTACCGACCTCAAGCCCTACAAGGATCGCCAGGCGCAGGCGGAGAAGACCGCCGCGGGCCCCGAGTCCATGCTCACGGGCAAGGGCACCATTGAGGGCGTTGCCAGCGCGCTGGCAGTATTCGAATACACCTACATGGGCGGCTCCATGGGAACCGTGCTCGGAGAGAAATTCTGCCGCGCGGCAGAGCGTGCGCTGGAAGAGCGCCTGCCGCTCATCCAGGTCTCGGCCTCCGGCGGTGCGCGGATGCAGGAGGGAACCCTCTCGCTGCTGCAGATGGCGCGCGTTTCGGCGCTCGTTGCAGAACTCCGTCATGCCGGGCTGCCGTTCATTTCCCTGCTCACCGATCCGACGACCGGCGGCGTGGCCGCTTCCAGCGCCATGCAGGGCGACGTAATCATTTCCGAACCCGGCGCGCTCATCGGTTTTGCCGGTCCGCGCGTGGTCGAGCAGACCACGGGCACGGCGCTGCCGCCGGGATTCCAGCGCGCCGAGTTCCTGCTCAAGCACGGCTTTGTCGATCAGATCATTCCGCGCGCGCAGTTGAGCGAGCGCATCGCGCGCCTCCTTCGCCTGCTGGGCGCCGGAGAGAAGTTCGCGAAGTAGGTTCTCGTGAGCGCCCCCACCGACTACGCCAGTTCGCTTGCCCACCTGCGCGCCCTGGGGCGCGCGGGCATCGATCTGCGCCTGGACCGCGTGCGCCGCGTGGCTGAGGGGCTCGGCAATCCCCAGCTAAAATACGCCACGATTCTTGTTGCCGGCACCAACGGTAAGGGATCGACCTGCGCCATGCTGGACTCGATGCTGAACGCTGCAGGCTATCGTTGCGGGCTCTACACCTCGCCCCACCTCGTGCGTGAGACCGAGCGCGTGCGCGTTTGCGGCTCCGAGATTACCCCGCAAATGTTCGCCGAGAGCGCGCGGGCCGTTTACGAGGCCGCCGAAAAAGCGGCGGCGGCAAGGCCGCCCGGCGCCTCGCTGCTTACCGCGTTCGAGTTTCTGACCCTGCTGGCCTTCGACGCACTGGCGCGCGCGAAGGTGGAAATTGCCGTGATTGAGGTGGGACTTGGCGGTCGCCTGGATGCGACCAACATCGTCGATCCGCTGGTGACGGTGATTGCCCCGATTTCCATGGACCACGAACAGTATCTGGGGGACACACTCGAAGCCATCAGCCACGAGAAGGCCGGCATTCTGCGTCCGGGGGTGCCGTTCATCCACGGCTCGCGCCATCACGAGGTAAAGCGCGTCATTGCCGAGATTTGTCAGCAGAACAACGTGCCGCTCAAACAGGCGGGAGCCGACTTCGACTTCCTGCCCCTTCGCGACCAGCACATGCACTACGCGGGCTTTGCCGGCGCCTGGCGCGACCTCAAGGTTGGGCTTTCGGGAATGCACCAGCTCGACAACGCGGCCATGGCCTGCGCGGTGGCCGAAGTTCTCGGCGAGACGAAGTTCCCAGTTTCCACTGAAGCCGTACGCGAGGGGCTGCAAAGCGTGCGCTGGCGCGGACGCATGGAGACGCTCTCGACCCAGCCGTTGGTGCTTTGCGACGGCGCCCACAACCGCGACGCGGCGCGCTCGCTCCGGCGTTACCTCGAACAATACGTTCCTTTCCGGAAGATCCATCTGATTGTGGGGCACACTCGCGATCGTGACGTGGAGGCCTTCCTCTCGATTCTCGCGCCGGTAGCTGCGCGCGTGACCCTCACGCAGACCAGCGACGGCGCGCTTGCCGATCCTGAATCACTGCTGCCGCTGGCACTGCGCGTGCACAAGAACGTGGTGGTCGAGAGCGATCTCTCAAAGATTCTCCGGCAGATCTACTGGCGAAAGCCCGAGGACGAACTCATCGTTGTAAGCGGTTCGCTCTATCTGGTCGGCGAGACGATCGGACTTCTGGAGTCCGGAGAGATTGCGGGATTCGAGAGCGCCCGCGGCGTCATCATGAGCCCGCTCGACGCCTGATTACTTCCCGGCTCCATCGGTCATCGGCATGGTGGGGGGCTGGTGAGTCATCAGCAGATCCTGGGCGCGTTCCATGATCTCGCGATGGCGGCCCTTGCGCTCTTCGAGCACCTTCTCGCGCCGCTCCGGGTCGGGCGGACCCTCAAGCAACTCATCCTGCTGGTAGTAGCGCTGCCCGACTTCAGTGGCGAGGGTCGCATAGATCTCGGGCCCGACTTCGTTTTCTTCCACGTAAATCGTCTCTTCGTAGGAGCCCACGATTTCGAGCCGCGGGGACTTGAGCAGTCCCTGGGGGCTGGCGATTTCCCGGTTGTTGAAGTTGCGCACCCGGACCATCTGGTTCCAAGGGATCAAGGTCGTGCTGGTGGCGCGGCGCTCGCTCACGCCCTCGTCGGCCACGCGCACCCGGTAGGCCCAATGGGGCCAGAGAAAATTGGCGACCACAAATCCGGCCAGTAGCAGACACACGATGCGCCCGACGCTCACCTGGGGCTGGGGCTCGCCGATCAGCCGTCCGAGCAGCCGGGGATAGAGGGCAAAGATGGCCAGAAGCCCGGCAACGATGGAAGCTTCCAGGATGATGGGGTCCCAGGCGATGCGCAGGTCCAGCCCGGCAGGTGACTGCTCCAGCCGGTAGGAGAGCGAGCACCCGCCGAGCAGCAGGGCTGCGCAAAAGGTCAGGAATATTCGGGACATGGCCCGGATACGGTGCTTTGACATGGCCTTTCACTCCCGGATCGAGGCAGGCCCCGAAGGTAGCCGGATTTGGACGCGCTGCGCAACGCAGGGTCCCGAAATCCGTAGTGTTTCCCACGACTTTCTTTTGCATTGCCCTGGGGGCTGTGTTACTTTTTTGCGTGGCAAATTCCGGCGAATCCTGTAGTTATTCTAGGCAGTTAACCACTTTTGGTGCGCCCGGAACGCAGGCATTCTGAGTAGCAGGCCGAATGGGGAGGTCGGGTGGATTCGTTCGCCCGGCTTGCGCGTTGGGTCCGTCGGTCGAGGGCAACATTGAGTCTCGTCGGTAATCTCGAAGACCTGGGGCTGGGGGACATTCTCCAGATCGTCAGTCTCAGTCGCAAGAGCGGAGTGCTCCACCTTGAGCAGGACACCCGCGAGGGCGCCATCATCTTCCGTGACGGACAGGTGGTGTGTGCCTATTCGACCAAGTTGCGGCGTCCCCTGGGTGAGTTGCTGGTCGAGCAGGGGATGGTCACCCCCGCCCAGCTCGCCCAGGCCGTTGAGACCTGGACCGACAGCGGAAAGCGCGACAGCCTGAGTTCCCACATCGAGCGCGACGTGGGTACCGATCACGAACAGATTCAGAGCGTCATTCGCAGCACGGTGGAAAAGACCGTCTATCATCTTTTCCGCTGGCGCGAGGGCACATTCAACTTCGAGCTCAAGGATGTTGAGGAAGAGCTAAAAGCGCTCGATCCCGACGACGCCCAGCTTGTGCTGGATGTGGGGCTGAACCCCCAGTATCTGGCCATGGAAGGCGCGCGTCTGCAGGACGAGTCCGGCATGGAGGGGGCGCCTGAAGAGGAAGACGACGACGACTTCCAGCTCGGCCCGGAGGATTCCGGGCCTGTTGCGGCACCGCCAGAGCCAGAGCCCGCCGCGGCGCCGCCTGCGGCTGCACCGGCGCCTGCCGCTCCTGCGCAGCCCCCTGAAGCGCCTGCCGCGGCGCCCGTTGGATCGGGCGCAGTCGCGCCGGTGGTGCTTCTCATTGACGACGATGGCCTGACGCTCTCACTGCTCGAAAAGAAATTCGCCGAGCGCGGTTTCGCGGTGCAGAGCGCGTCGAATTCTGCCGAGGGAATGGCGGCCTATGACAGGCTCGCCGCCCAGGGAAAGCCGGTTTATCTGGTGGTGGACCTGCTGATGCCGCGCTCGGATGGCGCGGGAATTCTGGGCGGCCTCGAAGTGCTCGAGTTCATCCGCGGCAAGTCCGAAGCCATCCACATCGTCCTGGTCACGGACTACGACAACGAAGACGCCCGCCAGAAGGCGCAGGGCATGAAGGTCGATGCCTTTTTGCGCAAGCCCCGGCGCGCCCAGCTCAATCCGGACGCCGACACTCCCGAACTCAGCAGCTTCCTGGACGAACTGGGGCCCATGCTGGCCACCTGGGCGGCGAAGGAACCGGCACCCCCTGCCGCGCCCGCACCGGCGCCCGCCGCCGCGCCTGCACCGGTTGCTGCCACGGCGGTTGAGCCCGACGAAGACGACTTCGACGACGACGTGGGCGAGGACACGGTCAACATCCGCGACGAGCTTGCCAAGGAATTCGAGGACGGCTTTTTCACCGAGAGTGCGGCCCCGCAGGCGCACGCCAGCCGCGGGCTTGCCATGCTCAAGGCCATGACCGACGAGCTCAACGATCCCAACTCCAGCATGGAGATTACCC
>JAGRBM010000145.1 GCA_020434085.1 Chrysiogenia bacterium
CGAGGGTGAAGAGCCCATCCTCGTAGGTGAGCTCGATGGCCAGCCCGTCGTACTTGGGCTCGCACACGTACTCGACCGTTTCGATCTCGATGTCTTCGGCGGCCAGGTTCTTGCGCACACGCTCGTCGAAGGCACTGAGTTCTTCCTCGTCGAACACGTTGGAGAGCGAGAGCATGGGGAGCGCGCGCTCGACCTTCTTGAGCTCGCTGACCGGTTCGTGTCCCACGCGCTGCGTGGGAGAGTCGGGCGTGACCAGCTCCGGGTGCGCGGCTTCGAGCTCTTCGAGCTCCCGGTACATCTTGTCGTAGGCCGCGTCGGAGATCTCCGGATGGTCCTTCACGTAGTAGAGGTAGCTGTGGCGGCGCAGCTCTTCCTGGAGCTTGTGGACTTTCTTTTTCGTCGCGGCGTCGGCGCTCAAGACGGCTCTCCCCGGGGCGCACAGGCCCCCGATTTACGGGCTTGTGACAAACTCAATATCCCGGCCCCGCGCCGGGCGCAAGGGGCTTGAAGCGCCTTCGCTTCGCGCGCTAGGCTCCACTTCGGCGCGGGGATTGGACCGACTCAACATGAACGAGACAGACGAAAAACGCCGCTTCCCAAGGGCCCACGTGGAGATCGAACTGGGCCCCTCACCGAGCCGGCCGGCCGATGCCGACGAGCGCATTGCCGATCTATCGCTGGGCGGCGCGCTGGTGCTGACGAACGAACCCCTGCCGCCCGGCAGTGAGCTCGATCTCAACTTCCGCATTCCCGGACGCAAGGATGTGATGAGCCTTCGCGCGCTTGTCCTGCGTGAGGTTCCCTACAAGAACGGCGCCGCCATGGCCGTGCGCTTCGACGCAATGGGCCTACAGGATCAGATCACGCTCGGCGCCTACGTGAGCGACCGCTTCTGGGATGAGCAGCTTCCCGACGCCGAGATCGCCGAAGAGATTGCCGATGAGCCCGAAGCGCCCGCAGCCGAAGCGCCGCTTCCCGAAGGTCTGAGCGTCGCCTCCCACGAGGACATTCGCGAAGCCGCCGCGCGCGCCGATGCCGAAGAGAAGAAGGAATGGGCGCAGGAAGGCTTCGTCGTCGTGCACAACGACGGCAGTGAAGTCGATACCCGGAAGATTCAGAAAGAGCTTGGCGGCGAGTTCATAGTGGTGGACACCAAGCGCTAGGCCTTGCGCGCAGCCGCCCTGCCCAACGAGAACGTTACAGCTTCCTCATACTCCGGCATGACAATTGGCGCGCCCGGCGCGTAGCGTTCCATTTCCCGAAAGAAGCCCCGCAGGTTGATTGCCGGCAGCAGGGAGAGCCCCGATTCGAGCGGCGAGAAGAATGCGTCGTAGTGGGTGGGGACGATCCATCTTGGTTTTAGAAAACCGATGAGCCGCTGGAAGTAGTCGCGCGTGGCGTAGCGCCCGGCAAGCCCGGGAATGAGCACGTCGGCCTGTAGGCCTTCAAGCTCCATGTCGATGAGGTCGGCGCTCCCGTTGTGATAGAGCGTGATGTCGCCCACCCGCATCCAGATCCCGAATGCCCCGCCCATGCGGTAGCCCGAGGCGCTGAAGTGTCCGCCGTGGGGGCAGCTCGTGATCTCGCCGTCGGCGGGAACTTTTCCGAAGAAGAACTTGCCGTGGCGACTGGGCACGAAGCGCACCTCGAAGTCGCCGAGCTGCTTCGTCACGCCGGTCTGTGGCACGTGGATGATGCGGTCTTCGGGCACGCCGCGCGCCGCGCTCACGCGGCAGGTGGACTCGCTCCCCATGACGCTTGCGCCCGTGCGCAGCGCGATCTCGGGCGCGTCCATCAAATGATCGTAGTGGGAGTGCCCGGTGAGCACGTAGTCGGCCCTTGGAAAGTAGCGCGCGCTCGCGCTCTCGTCGGGTTTGAGCTTGCCGCTGAGCAGCAGCTTCAAGAGCCCCGGCCTTGAGACGAAGGGATCGAGCAGCAGGGTCGTCTTCCCGGCCGTCAGTTCGTACCCGGCCGTCCCCAGCCAGCGCATCCGAAGCTGGCGCGCCGGATCGAAGTCGCCCGAGAGCCCCAGCAACGCCGGGGAGCGTTCCTTCGGGATTTCGAATCTGGGAAGAATCTTCACCGGCTCACTGCCCGTACTGCTCTTGCATCTGTTTCTTCATCTGCTCGGCCTGCTCCATCATCTTCTTGCGGAAGGCTTCGATCTCTTCAGGGGTGGAGTCAGGTCCAGGCATTCCCTCGGGCATTCCCATGCCCTGCCCCATTCCAGGGCCCATGCCGCCGCGGCCTTTGCCCTGCCCTTTGCCCATGCCTTTGCCGGGCATGCCCATGGGCATCTGCGGCATGGTCATCTTCGAGTAACCGGCGGGGATCTCGAAGAGGCCGGCGTCGACCTTGCCGACACGCAGGTTCTTGAGCTCCATGTCCATCTCGACGGCCTCGCCGCCCGAGTGGCTGGTGCCCTTCATCTTGATGGGAATATTGTGATCGCTTGTCAGCCAGAGCGTGCCGCCGCCGGTGCTGCCGTCGCGTTCCTTGACGGTGACCTGATACTTCGTGCAGGCAAAGCCGCCCACCGTCTCCGTGCCGACCTTCTTCATCTGCACGTCCTGCGCGGTGGTCCAGTCGACCGAGGCGTCCTTGCGGTTCTTCTCGGGCGTGGGCTCGCTGATCGAGTGTTCCATGTACATCTTCTGCTCGGGGATGAGCATCCACGTGAGGTTCTTGTCCATGCGCAGGATCATGATACCGTGGTGGCCCTGCACTGTGTGCTCGCGGCGCTCTTTCTTGCCCGAGTGGTAGATCTTGCCCTTCATGTTCATCTGCCCGTCACTGGATTTGACGTGCATGATCTGGTCGGCCTGGTAGTCGACCGTGGCCATGGGGAATTCGCCCGCGCGCGCGGCGGATGCAAGAAGCAGGAACGAAAGAACGGTCAGGAACGAAAGAACGGACTTCATCGGAAAACCCTCCGGGAATGCAGGCAGTGGAGCCAAGCCTAGAAAACCGCACGAAGAAAAGAAACATCGCCACAGAGGGCACAGAGATCACGGAGACAAGGCAGGAAGTAACCACAGATGAACACAGATCAACGCAGATGGAGAGGACTTGGGTCCCCAGGCGCAAATCATCTGTGTTCATCCGTGTTCATCTGTGGCTTCAAAGTCTCAGTCCTCATCCAGCGGATTGAGCCCGAAGGCTTCGAGGATTTCGTCGGCGGCAAAGCCGGCGGTGATCTCACCATTGGCCACGGTCTGTTCGAGTTTGGGAAGCGCGTCCACCACGTCCGGGTGATGGCGCAGCGCGCTCAGGAGCCGGTCTTCGACCTGGGTCCACATCCAGCGGACCTGCTGGCGCGCGCGCTTCTCGGCAAGCTCGCCGGTCTTGTCGAGCTTCTGGCGGTGGCTCTGGATGTGCCCCCACAGGTTGTCGAGTCCCAGGTTCTTGATCGCGCTGATGGTGATGCACGGCGGGTGCCAGGTCGGGCTGGCGGGCTTCATGATGTGGAGCGCGCTGGCGTAGTCGCGCGCGGCAAGTTTGGCCTTGATCTCGTTCTCCCCGTCGGCCTTGTTCACCGCAATCATGTCGGCCAGTTCAAGCACGCCCTTCTTGATCCCCTGCAGCTCGTCCCCGGCGCCCGGCAGCATGAGCACCAGGAAGAAATCGACCATCTGCGCCACTTCGGTCTCGTTCTGACCGGCGCCGACGGTTTCGATGAGCACCACGTCGAATCCCGCAGCCTCGCACACGAGCATGGACTCGCGCGTGACGCGGGTGACCCCGCCCAGCGTCCCCGCCGAGGGCGAGGGCCGGATGTAGGCGCCCGGATCGACCGAGAGTTCGCCCATGCGCGTCTTGTCGCCCAGGATGCTGCCGCCACTTCTCGACGAGCTCGGATCGACTGCAAGCACGGCGACCTTGTGTCCGTCGGCGGTGAGGTTCTTGCCGAGCGCCTCGATGAAGGTGCTCTTTCCAACGCCCGGCACGCCGGTAATGCCCACGCGGTGGGCGCCGCCGGTATGGGGCAGAAGCTGCTGAAGCAGTGCCTGCGCGAGCTTGTGGTGTTCGGGATTGCGGCTCTCGATCAGCGTAATGGCGCGCGAGAGGATCGTGCGATCGCCGGCGCGCACGCCGGCGACGTAGTCCTCCACGCTGAGTGTGCGCCGCCTGGGCGCGCCCGGTTGGGTTTCAGCCACGCTTCCGCCTTGCTCAGGCCACCTTGTTGGGGTAGCCCAGCGCCTCGTTGAGCTTGCCCAGAAGATCCACCGCCGCTTCGGAGATCACGGTTCCCGGAGGGAAGATCGCCGCGGCGCCGGCCTTCTTGAGGGCGTCGTAGTCCTGGGGCGGAATCACGCCGCCAGCCACAATCAGGATGTCCTCGCGGCCGAGCTTGGCGAGCTCCTGCTTGAGCTGGGGGATGAGCGTGAGGTGCCCGGCCGCCAGCGAGCTGGCGCCCACGATGTGCACGTCGTTCTCGACCGCCTGCTTGGCCGCTTCTTCAGGCGTCTGGAAGAGCGGGCCGATGTCCACATCGAAGCCCAGATCGGCGAACGCGCTGGCGATCACCTTCTGGCCGCGGTCGTGGCCGTCCTGCCCCATCTTGGCGATGAGGATGCGCGGGCGGCGGCCCTCGTTCTTCTCGAACTCGTCGACCAGCCCCTGAACCTTCTTGACGCTCTCGCTCTCCACGCCCACTTCTCCGCGATAAATGCCCGAGATGGCCCGGATGGTCGCCTTGTGGCGGCCCCAGACCTTCTCGATAGCGTAGCTGATTTCTCCGACGCTCGCCTTCTCGCGCGCGGCGGCCACCGCCAGGTCGAGCAGGTTGCCCTCGCCCCGGTCGGCGCAATTGGTGAGCGCCTCGAGCGCCTTGTCCACCTTTGCCTGATCGCGCTCGGCGCGCAGCTTCTTGAGCTTGGCGATCTGCGCCTCGCGCACGGCTGAGTTGTCGACCTTGAGCACGTCGATCTGCTCTTCTTCATCGAGGCGATACTTGTTCACCCCGACCACCGTCTGGCGGCCGGCGTCGATACGCGCCTGCGTGCGGGCGGCCGCTTCCTCGATGCGCAGTTTGGGGATGCCGGCCTCGATGGCCTTGGCCATGCCGCCGGTCTCCTCGACTTCCTGGATGTGCGACCACGCGCGCTCGGCAAGGTCGCGGGTGAGGCGCTCGACGTAGTAGCTGCCGCCCC
This sequence comes from Chrysiogenia bacterium, assembly GCA_020434085.1. Lineage (NCBI taxonomy): Bacteria > Pseudomonadati > Chrysiogenota > Chrysiogenia > Chrysiogenia bacterium. Next base: position 5,154 of record JAGRBM010000145.1, read on the forward strand.
AGGGATCGATCACCTGCGTGGTGCCCGATTCCTGCTGCAGGAAGAGCTGGGTGTTGCGGGCGATGCGCGCGCTGAAGTCCGTCGGGAGCGCCAGCGCCTCATCGAGGGCGTTGGTGTGGAGCGACTGGGTGTGGCCCTGCGAGCTGGCCATCGCCTCGATGCAGGTGCGAATGACGTTGTTGTAGACGTCCTGCGCCGTGAGGCTCCAGCC
>JAGRBM010000146.1 GCA_020434085.1 Chrysiogenia bacterium
ACGCCGACCTCGGTCCTGCCCTCGCCCATCAGGTCGGCGTCGTGGCAGGTGGCGCACATGGACTCGTAGCTCTGAAGCACCATGTGCTCCTGATCGGCGTCGGGGCTGTGGCAGTCGGCGCAACGGAACTGCGCTCCGGCCTCCTTGAAGTGCTTGAACTCGTGCTCGGTGTGCTGGAATACCAGCCGGGTGCGCCGCTCGTAACCGAAGTCCCCAAGATCGGGGTGGCCCTTGCCGAAGCTCTCGAACACGGCGCTGTGGCAGCTCTGGCACTGGTTGTTGTCCAGCGCGGTGAGCGCGAAGTCGCGTCCCTGGTGCTCGCGGTGACAGGTCGCGCAGGCCACCTGCCCCATGGCGTCCATGGGCGGGCCCATCATCGAATTGGCCGCGCTCTCACCCAGGTGGGCTTTCGCCTCGCGGGTCAGGCGCTCGAGGTCCTCTGCCGGCAGGGCGTGGGGATTGAGCGCCGCGTCGCCCCAGTTGTGGCAGGCGCCGCACTTCTTCGATTCGAGCATCTCCACCTGCGAGGCGGCGAGCCCCGCGTGAAGCTCTTTGACCTGCTGCTCGTCGTAGACGTGACACTTCGAGCACTGCTGGCTCATCACCGCGTGGTGCTGGCTCATCTCACCGGGGCGCACAAAGGACTTGCCCAGCGGCCCGGCCAGCAGACCGACGCCGAGCGCGGCCAGCAGCACGCTCACCACCAGGGTCACCTTGCGCAGGGAATTTGCATCCATCGCGCTACCCCATCCACCAGGCCAGCAGGCCGTGGGCGTGCATCAGGATTCCGTGGATCAGCGCGAAGCCCACAAGCGCCCAGGTCAGCGAGAGGTGCACGTAGCGCCAGGCGGGAACGGCCTGCTCCCCCTCGGCGGCGGGGGCCGCGCGGCGCCCGACAATCCCGCTCAGCGAGACTGCCACAAAGAGCAGCGCCAGCAGGATCTCGAACCCGCCATCGGGCAGGCCGAAGTTCATGTGAGCGACAAAGAGCGCGAGGGCGACAATCCCGAGGCCCGCATGGGCGCGCGCCAGGAGGGTTCCCGGAAGACAAAGCGCCAGCGCAAGCAGCAGGACCATCAGGACCCAGCCGCTGGCATAGGAAGTATTGCGAAGAGATGCGCTGAAATGGGAGTTTGCCAGCCAGAAGACAAGCAGGAGCCCGGCGAGGGCTGCGAGTTCAATCCCCCCGCTCCTTGTCTTCCCCATTGCTTCCTACTCCCTGGCTTTACCCTTGTATTGATCTTTCGTGGGGAGCAAAGAGTCAATGGCTGCCAGCTCGGAACCATCGGATCGGGCAAGAAAATCGCGGGCGGCCTTGCCGACCTTGTCGGCGGCGCCCTGAAGCGCTTTCGCGTTTCCGGGAGCGACCTGAATGCCGTTTACCGCCGCGTTCATGGCAGCAACCTCGGCAATGGCGGCTTTGTCCTGAATCTGCGCGAGCGCGGTCTTCGCGTGCTCGACGCGCGCGGCCATGGCATCGAAGTAAGTGCCCTTCCCGCTCGCTCGCGCCGCGGCGCGCAGACTGTATTCGAGGTCCAGCGCGCGGCCAGTGACATAGAAGAGTCGCAGGCGCTCGGGACTCGCGGGCTCATTCATCTTCCCGTCGGTGGCCAGGTAGTTGTGGCGCACCTCGCCCTGGGTCCAGGCAACGAGCTCAATGTCGCTGCCGGTGGGATGGCCGCCCACTTCGACGATCTTCTGGTCGCCCACCACGTGGCAGTGGTAGCAGTGGGAGGTCAGCCGGTAGAGATCCTCGGAGTGGTTCATCCCCGCGGCCGCGCTCTTTTCAAAGCGCATCTTGCGGTGAGCTGGGGTCTCGGTCTCGCGGGTGATGTCCATGCCCCCGTAGTCGTCGTGAATCTTGACCCAGTCTTTGGCAGCGCCGTGGCAGCTCTCGCAGGAGACGCCGTATTTTGCACGCACGCGGCCCGACTGAACCTGCGTGGTGTAGTGGCAGGTGGCGCACCGCGGTTCTGCCTTGATGCGGCGGATGCCCAGTTTGTCGGCGATGGCTTTGGCCTCGTCCGTGCGGTGGAGCTCGGCAAAGCTCGTGGAGTGCTCGCTCTCCATCCAGGCATCGACGGCGGCCTGGTGGCACTCGCCGCAACTGTCGGCCCCCAGGTAGCGCGCGGCCACTTCGGGTTTGAACGGGCCCTCCTCGTCGGAGTGGGCGCCGGCCAACATCCGCCCGCCGGCCAGCATGAGCGGCAGGCCGCAACAGAGCGCCAGCAGCGCCTGCTTCCATGAGAATCCGGTTGTCAGGTGAGTGCGGGAACCCATCGTCGCCTGTCACAAACTTGAGAATTCGCCCGAGCTGTTTGTCTGATCTTCTAAGTAGCGTCGCGCTGCCTGATTCGCAACAGTTAAGGACAGAAAACTTTATGATTTCGGCTGGTTGTGCGCCACGTCACGCCCGCTTTGTCCTACAATTTGAGGACCAGTTCGACCCGTCCGCCGTAGTTTCGCGTCGGTGAGATCGGCGTGGGCTGCTCCAGCCATGTGTAGAAGGCATCGCCGCGCAGGATGAAGCGGGTCCAGATCGCCTGCTGCAGCCGGATTCCGACCGCCATCTGCCCGCGCTTGTTCCCGTCGGTGGCCTGCCGTCCGCCCACTTCCAGAATGATCTGCCGGCGGATGCTGCCGGGGAAAATCTGAACGCCCAGCGCGCCGCCGGCCGCGCGCCAGGGGTTGTCGCTGAGCGCCGAGCCGTAGCGCCCCAGCCCCACGGCGGCAAAGAGAATCCCCACCCTGCCGAGCGGCCCGCCGCGATCGGGGCCGCGGGCGGCCGAGATATATTCGTTGATACCCCAGAAACCGTTCAGATAGATGAAGTTGTTCGAGTGGTGGAAGGTCCAGGCCAGCTCGGCAAAGAGCAGCGTGCCGCGCGAGATGGCCGTGGTCTCCATCTCCGTGGGGATCGAGGTATTCACCCGGAAGGTCGTGTTGAGTAGTCCGATGCGCTGCGTGGCGCTGATGCCGCCATAAAATGAATCGATGTAGGCGCTGCGTTTTTGTGCTTTCACAAAGACCGCATCGATGGCGATGGTGCTCCAGGGGAAGTCGGTTTCGGTAAAGAGGCCGAAGAGCTGGGCGTCGTGCTCGCGCAGGTTGTTGCCGCGATGCACTTCGTTCCAGCCCCACACCGCCGTTACGCGAAAATTCGATGTCCCCGGCGGGCGCAGTGTGTTGCGAATGAGCCCCACGGCATCGATGGTGTCGTCGATAAGCATGCCGTCCTGGATCAGGAAGGGCTGACGCCCCACGGAAAAACCGAAATCCCAGATGCCCGAGTCGTCGGGGTCAAGAATGGGAAAGAGCTCACCGATGTCGCCTTCCATGAAGAGCGTTTCAATGCGGTCGTTGCCCACCGCGTCCCAGCCGCGCGTGGCCTTGGGCGTGAATTCGTAGCGTGTGAATCGCCCGTCCCGGTCCAGAGGGCGAAAACCGATGAGCACGCGCTCGGTTCCGGTCAGGAACAGATTGGCGAACACGTCGAAGCGCTGGGCCCACTCGCTGTTGCGCACGGCGCCGGTGTCGTGAAACTGCACGGCGGTACGATAGGTCCCGAAGAGCTGCAGGCTCGGATTCCACACCGCACCGGTGGGAAGCTTCCAGCCCTGCCCGATTTCCGAGGGGCTCAGGAAGGGATCACCGAACTCGATGGGCGGCGGCGTATTGTGCGGGATTTCCTGGATCGGGGTGTGCTCGTCCTCGATCCGGCTCGGGGAATTTTCCAGGTGACTGTAATCGTAAGGATCTTCGGGCGCTTTCTCGATCTCTTCGGCATGGGCCACGCCGCCGATAGTCGCAAGCAACAGCGCCCCCGCCACGAGGAGCCCACGCCACGGGTCTCGCGGCCATTCAAAAGTCATCTCAAAGAATTTCACTTGCGCGTGAGCTGCCTTCCCGCTCCGACTACTTCACTTCAAACTCGGCTGTGCGCTCCCACAGCGTCATGTGCCCGTCCACGATGGCATCGGCCACCTGCCGCGGCGTCATCCCGTAATCGAATCCGACGCCCTTGATCTCGTTGACGAGATTCACGGGCACCATGGCCGCGATGAGCTTTGCGCTCACATAGTAGCGACCCGGCCCCCGAAGTCTCTCGGCGTCGACTTCATACTCGGCCCAGCGGCTGCCGCCGGGCTTGATCCCGATCTTGTGGATGCGCGCTCCCACCGGACGTCCGATCAGGACGTTGGAGAGAAGCTCGGGACGCAGGAAAGGCAGCGCGTCGAGCGAGTAGTTGACCGCAAGCACCTGCTCGCGCTCGCCGCCGCGAACATTGGTCGTGATGAACTTCGACTGGAGCGAGAAGAGCTGGTCGTCGAGGGGCAGCTCTCCGCCGTGCACATAGACCGAGTGGTTGTCGCGAACGTCACCGTTGGGATCAAGATCGCCGGATTTGAAGACCACATTGCCGGAAGCGTCGATCACCGAAACCTGTAACCACACCAGCCGCTCGGCGGTAAATCCCGTGGGCACATTGTGGCCGTCGGTGCCGTTGCTCACCTGGAGCTTGAAGGAAATCCCGTCATCGAGCGAGGCCTGTTCCAGTTCGATCTCGCTGAGTTTGTATCCCTCGCGCAGGATTGCGTGGCGATCCTGTTTCGCGCGCTCGAGCAGCTTGAAGTTCCGCTCGAGAATGCTGCGCGCTTCGTAGCGATCATCCACCGACTCCCAGCGCGGCGGGAACTCCATCTCGTCGGTGACGGTGTCTTCGAATTCGTCGGTGCCCCAGCCGGCTTCCCAGTCAAAGGCGGTCCACTCACTGAAGCTGGCAAAGGCCTTGGCTTCGGGATTGTGCGGAAAAAGCCCCGGATGCACGATCGGGTAGTCGGGCCCCACAAACATGTGATTGGTCAGCCTGCGCTCGCGGGTAAGCACGCCGCCCACGTTGGCTGCGGAGCCGTGCTTGTATTCGCCGGGCACGCCGGGGACCTTGCCCATGTGGCAATCCTGGCAACTCTCACCTCGCGCGGCGGCCGGTGAGGTTTTGTACTCGCTGAATGCTTCTTCGAGTCGAAAGCCGTTGGGAAGCGTCACGTCGTGACACGAACCGCAAAAGCCCGACTCGGTGAGCTGGAAGAAGCGCTTGGCATCGGTGTGAATGGGCCGGCCCACGCCTTCCTTTTCGGTCGTCACCTTGAATTCGGGATCGTCGATGACGCGCTGGACTTCCTCGCCGCCTGTGGGCCCCATGACGGGCGTCGTAAGATCGCCGGTCACGATGGGACGGCGCCCGCTTACCTTGCCCACGGGCTGGGAGACGCGGTGGCAGGCGATGCAGGTGATGCCTTCCTGGGAGACCGCGCTGCGGTTTTCATTGGCGGTGAGAATGGGCTCGCCCGTCGCCATGCCGACGGGCGTGTGGCAGCGGATGCAAAAATCGCCGAAGGTGCCGTTTGTTCGTTTATTGATCTCGCCCTGCATGGCGTTGAAGACGGGGCTGAGCTGGGCGTAGGCATGCTGGGAGACCGACCACTCGTCATATTGGCCGGGATGGCAGGTTTTGCAGGCCTGGGCCGAGGGATATTTTTCCGTATCGAAGAGCGGACCGTGCGCGACCTGCGAGGCGCTCGCAGCTTCGGCGGAATCCGATGCCTGCTCGGCCATGGCGGCGCGCTCGCGCTCTGCAAAGGCGTAACCTGCCATACACAGCGCCAGAACGCAGATCACCAGCGCGCTGCGCAGCACCCGGCCACGTGTCATTGAGCTTTGTTTACCATCCATGCGAAAGCGCGCCCTCCCCCGGCGCACGCTCCCCGGTTGCCAGTCCCCAAGTCCCTGGCACACTTGGTCATTACGAGGTGATTTTTACTGGTACCGCTTGGCTCACACAAGGGCACGCGCAAGCAATCGGGCAAGGCGCAGCGCAGGCTCAGTCGCTCGCACAGCTCCAGTGGGACAAAACGGGGGCCAATCGGCCCCCGTTTCTGCAACATATATAGGTGGGAGTTATCCGCGCCGCGCGATCATGTCGTACCAGACTTTCTTTTCGCGCTTGCCGACAAGGTCCAGGTAGATGGTCTTGGTCTCGGTGTAGGCCTCGAGCCCTTCGTCACCGAACTCACGCCCGAGCCCCGATTCCTTGTAGCCGCCAAAGGGCGCCTGCACGTTGAGCATGTGATACTCGTTGATCCACACGGTACCGGTGCGAATTCGCCTGGCCACGTTCCAGGCCGCCTGGGTATCGCGGCTCCAGACCGCGCCGCCCAGACCGTAGCTCGACTGGTTGGCCAGCTCGATGGCCTCGTCCACGTCCTTGTAGCGCAGCACGCTGAGCACGGGACCGAAGATCTCCTCGCGCGCAATGGCCATGTCGTTGGTGACGCCGGTAAAGATGGTCGGCTCGACGTAAAAACCCTTCTCCAGCCCCTCGCCCTCGGCGCGCTTGCCACCGGTCGCAACGGTTGCACCTTCGGCCTTGCCCTTCTCGATGTAGCCGAGCACGCGATCGAGCTGGCGCTGGTTGATGAGCGGTCCCATGTCGCTGGTCATCTCGGATGGATCGCCCAAACGAATCTTCTTTGTCTTCTCGACAAGTTTGCTCACCACATCGTCGTGCAGGGTGTCGGGAAGGAACAGGCGCGTGCCCGATTCACATGCCTGCCCGGCGTGGAAGAACGTCGCCCAGAGCGCGGCATCGATGGCACTGTCAAGATCGGCGTCTTCGAGCACAATG
>JAGRBM010000147.1 GCA_020434085.1 Chrysiogenia bacterium
CAGGTGCTCCTTGAGCACCATGGCAATGGTGTAGGGTTCATGCCCCATGGAGCACGCCGCGCTCCAGACCCGAAGCACCCGGTCGCGGCGGCCCTCTGCAGCCTCTCGTTTGAGCTGCGGAATGATCGTGTGTTCCAGGTATTCAAACTGCTGGGGCTCACGAAAGAACCGGGTTTCGTTGGTCGAGATCAGATCGATCATCTGGATGAGCTCGGCCCCGGTTTCATCCTTTTTCACATACTCGTAGTATTCACCGTATTTGCGGAGCCCCAGCGCACGCAGACGCTTGGCAAGCCGCGCCATGACGAGCGCCTTCTTGTGCGGCGCCAGATTGATCCCCACCTCACTGAAGATCAGATCACGCAACAGGCGAAACTCGCCCTCGGTGATGGGGCGCGGCGCATCAACAAAGGCGGACGGGGCCGGCCCGTCCGCCCTGTTGGACTGCAATGCACTCACGCAGGACTCGCCTCTTCGCTCACGCCTTCAGAGGCGGCTGCTTCGGCTTCATCTTCTTCCTCATCACTGGAGGCTTCGAGTTTCTCGAGATCCGATTCGTCGAGTTCGGAGAGCGCGACGATCTCATCGTTTGAGAGAATCTGGTCGATGTCGAGCAACATGCTCAGCCGCCCGTCGATCTTGCCCATGCCCTTGAGGCACTCCACACGGATGCGTGCACCGAACTCGGGCACTTCCTCGATATCGCTCTCGGCCAGTTCAATGACATCACTGACCCGGTCGCACATGACACCCATCACCGTTCGCTCGGTATCGTCAAGCTGGACTTCCGTAATGACGATGCAGGTCCACTTGCTTACCTGCGTGTGGTCGAGGCCGAACTTCGCCCCAAGGTCCACGACCGGAATGACCGAGCCGCGCAGGTTGATGACGCCGCGAACGTGCCGGGGCGTGGAGGGCACCTTCGTCACCCTCTTGTATTCGATGATTTCCTTGACCCTCAGAATTTCCAGTGCGTATTCCTCGTCTCCGAGAAAGAAGCTCAGGTACTGTGGTCGCTCATTCACTTCGTTCAATGCTTCCATTCAACACCGTCCCTTCTTAAAACGACTGAAAATCGGAATCGTTGTAATGGCTGCTTGATCCGTTGCCGCCGCTCTTGGCTGCGTAAGCGGCAACGACCGCGCCATTTCCTTTACCGTTGGCTTTTCGCGCGGAAGCGCTCGCGCGCTGCTGCTTGCCGCTGAGGCGGAAGAAGGCCATGAGCTGCTGGAGCCCCTCGGCCTGCGAGGAGAGCTCTTCGGCCGTGCTGGCCAATTCCTCGGCGGACGAGGCGTTCGACTGGGTGATCTGCTCCATCTGGGACATGGCCGTCGTCACCTGCGCGACGCCGGTGGCCTGTTCCTGGGAGGCGGCGTTCACCTCGCGCACGAGCTCGGCAGTCTTCTGGATCGAAGGCACGAGCGAGCGGAGCAGCTCGCCCGAGCGCTCGGCCACATCGACGCTGGAACCGGCAAGCTTGCTGATTTCGGCAGCAGCCTTCTGGCTGCGACCGGCGAGCTGGCGCACTTCCGTGGCCACGACGGCAAAGCCCTTGCCGTGCTCGCCCGCGCGGGCGGCCTCGATCGCGGCGTTGAGCGCGAGCAGATTGGTCTGGTAGGCGATCTCTTCAATGATGGAGACGCGCTCGGCGATGTCGTTCATGGCAGTGACCGTCTGGGCCACGGCGACGCCGCTCTCTTCGGCGTCCCTGGCGCCCTTGCTGGCCATCTCCTCCATCATGCGGCTGTTGCTCGCGTTCTGATCGATGGACGTGCTCATCTCCTGCAGGCTCGTGCCTGTTTCCTCAGCGGCGGCGGCCTGTTCGCTGGTTCCCTGCGTGAGGCTCTGCGCCGAAGCCGAGACCTGGCCCGAAGCGCTGGTCAGCGATTCGGCGCCGGCGGAGACTTCGCCCACCACTTCCGAGAGTTTCTCGACCATGAGCTGCAGCGCCTGACCCAGCGTGTCCTTCTCGGAGCGCGACTTCACCATGACGCTCAGGTCACCATCGGCGATCGACTGGGCCGCCCGCGCCATGGCGTCATTTGAGGTAACCATGCTCTCCATTGCGCGGAGCAGTTCACCCATCTCGTCGTTGGAGGTGACCTCGACTTTCACGTGGGTATCGCCCTGCGCGACCGCATTGGCCACCTGGAGCGCGGAATCCAGCGGCCGAATGATCATCCGGCGGGCCATCCACAGGCTGATGACGCCCAGAATCAGGCCGATCACAAGGAAGGTCTGCTGGTACCCACCGAGCTGCTGGATCGATGCCGTCGCCGTGGTTTCGTAGCGGTGGACTGCAGCGGCCATCGAGCTGAGCAGTGTCACGTTGTGTTCTTCGATGTAACTTTCCGCATTCAGGAAGGGCGGGGTGATATCCAGCGCGTGAGTGGCCTGGGTTGAGAAACCCTGCCAGGTTCGCTCAACCCGGCGCAACTGATCCATGATTGCACCGCTGGAGCGCCCGTACTGGCTCTCTGACAGGAGGAGCTTCTTGAGGATTTCGTCGAATTCGGCGATTTGAGCCCGCGTATCTTCAACGAGCGAATCCCGCATGCTCGCTGCCAAAACGCCCTTGGAGATTGACTGGGAGAGCATCCGCAGGCGGCCTGCGATGTTTACAAGCTCCGCGTCAACGCCGGCCTTGGCCATGAGCTGAACGGCGTCATCGGCCTCGCGCAGCAACTGGTCGTTTTTGTCAACGATGTAGGTGCGCGAGGTACGAAACCCTTCACCATTCTCGATCACATAGGTCACTTTTTCTTTGAACAGACGCCAGGTGTTCCTGGTATCCTGAAGGTGCCCGAGCGTCTCGGCGTCCGTCGTGGCCGGAATGCCCAGGCCCGCGTCACCGCCGATCAGCCCCTGCAACACGCGGTCGAACTGCTCTTCATCGGCCTTGAGCTCCGACTCACTGGAAGCGCCTTTCATGATATCGAAGGCGTTCTTGGCCATCCGCTGCGTCAGCATGCGCTGTGCGCCCGCCAGGTTGATGACCCGTCCATTGGATTCGTTCTCATCGAGGGTTCGGGACGTCATCCACGAACCGATCGCGATAAAGAGAACAAAGAGGAAGGTGATACTTCCGATTTTGTGTTCCACACCCAGTTTCATTTTCCTACTCTCCTGTAAAAACTTTCATGGCCGCCGGTATCCCCGGCCGCTCATTTGGATTCCGCTATCTAAAAAGCCCGGAAATCGGAATCGGAGTACTCGCCCGCCTTGCCGTTCGATCCCTTCGCCGGTGCGGGCACATAGGCACTGGCAGAGCCGTTGCCGCTGCTTGCCCGCGCCTGACGTTTCCTGCGTCCGTCGAGCGAGAAGTAGGCCATGAGCTGCTGGAGGCCTTCAGCCTGCGAGGAAAGTTCTTCAGCCGTGCTGGCCAGTTCCTCGGCCGAGGAGGCATTGGACTGCGTGATCTGCTCCATCTGGGACATGGCCGTCGTTACCTGGGCGACGCCGCTGGCCTGTTCCTGGGAGGCGGCATTTACTTCACGCACCAGATCGGCCGTCTTCTGGATCGAGGGCACAAGCGAGCGAAGCAGCTCGCCCGAGCGCTCGGCCACTGCCACGCTGGAGCCCGCAAGCTTGCTGATCTCGGCGGCGGCCGTCTGGGCGCGCCCTGCAAGTTGGCGGACTTCCGTGGCCACGACGGCAAAGCCCTTGCCGTGCTCACCGGCACGCGCGGCCTCGATAGCCGCGTTGAGCGCAAGCAGGTTGGTCTGGTACGCAATTTCCTCGATGATGGTCACGCGCTCGGCAATGTCGCTCATGGCCATGACGGTCTGGGCGACGGCCGAGCCGCTCTCTTCGGCTTCACGCGCGCCCTTGCTGGCCATTTCTTCCATCAGGCGGCTGTTCTCGGCGTTCTGGTCGATCGACGTGCTCATCTCCTGCAGACTGGTGCCGGTTTCTTCGGCGGCGGCGGCCTGCTCGCTGGTTCCCTGCGTCAGGCTCTGCGCCGAGGAGGACACCTGCCCCGAGGCGCTGGTAAGCGACTCGGCACCCGCAGTCACCTCGCTCACCACATCGGCGAGCTTGTCCACCATCTCGGAAAGGGCAATACCCAGCGCGTCCTTGTCCGAGCGAGCGTTCACACGCACGGTCAGATCGCCGGCAGCCACGCGAACGGCGGCGTCAACGATGATCTTGTTGGAGCGAACCATGGCATCCATGGCGTTGATGAGCGTGCCGACTTCGTCCTGGCTACGCTTCGAAGGAAGCCGCACGTCCGGATCGCCCTCGGCGAGCTGATTGGCAGCGTTCACCGCGTCCCCGAGCGGCCCGGTGATGCCGCGAATGATCAGTATGGAGACCAGAAAAGCCACCAGAATTCCAACACCCGCGCCAACCATCACCTCGTTACGAACTCGTTCATACTCGGCATTGGCAGTGTCATACTCGGATTTTGCCCCGCCGAGCTCGGAATCGGTTAGCTCATTGAGCACTGCCGAGATTGGATCGATCATCGGGTAGAGATCTTCTGCCGCAAGCCGGGCCAGTCCTTCGCGATCCTTGGCTTCCATGAGAGTTCTCATCCTGCGAATCATCACATCGGCGCGGCGCATCTGTGTCTCGGCCCGCTCGGACATCTGCGTCTCGGCGGCATGAATGCTGCCCTGGTTCGAAGACGTGTAGGCGGCCCAATCTTGCCGAACACGCCTTTCCGCCTCGTCGATATTGCGGATCCCCTCGCTCCAGCTCATACTCCCGTCCCGAACCTTGTGCGCCGTGTCCACGATGTTCACCGCGTACGTATCGGCCACGGATTTCAGCTCCCGCAGGGGCACCACGCGGTCGGTGTAGACCCGTTCCAGGCCCTCATCGGAGTGGTGCATTCCCGTCAGCCCCAGGTTGCCCACCAGCGCTATGATCACCGACATGGCGATCACCAGGCCGATCAGCCTCGTTCCAATTTTCAGATTCGCAAACATTTTCCCCAAACCTTTCTCCTCGTGAACGGTTCACGAGGACGAGCTCATGCAGTCAAATTTTCTTCGGTGTCGGATTCATCACCGGCCTCACCATCCTCGCGCCCCAGGTATCCGCGCTCCGCAAGGAGCTGGAACAAGGCGGGCACGTCGATGATCAGGGCCACCTTCCCATCCCACAAAATCGAGGAGCCCGAAATGCCGGGCACCCGTTCGAACATTTTTCCCAGGGGCTTGATGATCGTCTGCCCCTCACCCAGAACTTCGTCGACGACAAGCGCCGCGCGGTGATTCTCATATCGGACCAGCAGAATCTGCTGGCGCCTGGCCTTTGCGCCTCCGGTGTGGAAGACGTTTCGCAGCGGGGCGAAGGCCACCGGCTCACCACGCAAATTGAGCACGCCGGTGCGCTCGGCACTCTCACGCTGCTCCTCTGTCAGGTCGATGCACTCGGAGATCGCGTGAATCGGGATGATGAAAATCTCCCCGCCGGCGCTCACCATGAAGCCTTCGATGATGGCCAGGGTCAGTGGCAGGCGGATGCGAATGGTCACGCCCTTGCCGGGGTGGTTCTCGATGTGAACTTCACCACGAATCTGCTCGATCTTCTTGCGAACGATGTCCATTCCGACGCCGCGGCCCGAGATGTTCGTGATCTTCTCGGCCGTGCTGAGCCCGCTCTCAAAGATCAGGGCGTCGATCTGCTCGTTGCTGAGTTTGATGCTCTCATCGAGCAGGCCCGTATCAATCGCCTTCCGACGAAGTTTTTCGCGATCGATGCCGCGCCCATCATCCTCGATGGTCAGGTAGATGCTTCCCTCCCGCTGCTCGGCGCGGATGGAGATGCGGGCCTCCACGTCCTTGCCGGCGCTCACGCGATCGGCCGGCGATTCGATGCCGTGGTCAACGGCATTCCGAATGATGTGAGTCAGCGGCTCGCGCATTCGCTCGACAATCGACTTGTCGAGTTCCACTTCACTGCCCGAGAGCGAGAGCTCGATGCGCTTGCCCATTCCGGCCGACATTTCCCGCACCAGACGGATGAAGGGGCGGAAGAGCTCATCGATGTTGATCATGCGCGTGCTGAGGATCTGGTCCTGCATGGCGCGGGCGTGCTGGGAGAGCTGCTCGAGCGCATCGAGCACTTCCTGGCTAGATGCGCCTTCTTCGACCATGCGGCGCACGCGCAGGTTGCTCACATTGAGCTCGCCCGCCAGGTTCATCAGGTTATCGAGTTTGTAGGTATCGATACGGACCGCCGCCAGTTTTTCATCCCCGTTGACGGCCTTGATGGCATTGGGCGTCGGGGCGGAATCCTGGAGCGGCTCCACGATGACCTTGATTGAGTCATCGAAAACGAAGCATCCTTCGCGAATCTCATCGATCTGTTTGTCGGATTCGAGTTCCACAACGTAGCGAAGGGAGAGTGCGTCGGGGTTCTTCAGCCGGTCGAGTGGCAGGACGCTGGAGGGATCGAGCTTGCACGAAACGACGGTCCCAAGTTCCGAAAGATCGTCGAAGATGTAACGGGGTTCGAAGGCCTCCGGCAGCACTTCTCCCGGATACTGAAGGGTCATCCGGTATCCGTATCGCCCGGTCTGGTCCTCGGGGAGGGGCGCCTTGCCCACCAGGTCCGAGATCACCGCGATCGATGCAAACGGCAGTTCGCCATCGCCAGAGAGGGCGGCATCTCGAATCGCGTAAAGTGCAGCGAACACCGGCTCCGCCAGGGCGGGGGTGACGATGCGCTCGGCCTCGCGAATTGGGTGGAGCGCATCTTCAAGGCTGTGGGAGAAACGCTCGAGTTCCTGACGGCCCACGACCGCGGCGTTTCCCTTGATTGAATGAATGGAACGGAACAGGGTCTTGAGCGCCGAGCCATCGAGCGGCTCGCGCTCCAGGGTGAGCAACGCACTCTCGGCGCGCTCGACCTGTTCCTCGGTTTCGCGGCGAAAGACCTCTAGTAGTTCCTTCTCCGTTGGGAGCTTCTCGTCACCCACTTCGTAGCTCCTTGACCCACACGTTTCCCGTATGACTTTCCATGATCACCTTTCGGCCGACCGTTCCGCCCAGCGCGGAGGCCTTCACCGTAATTCCCTGTTCGCGCAGCAGCTCGCGCGCGGCCGCAATGTTGCGCTCTCCGATGCGAAGGTGTGCCAGCGTCGGGCGCGGTGAGAGCTGCGCACCGCCGAAGACCTTGGCCACCAGATTTCTCTCGCGCGCGCCTGCAATGATCATTCGCGCCACCAGCGTCTCGAATGCGGGCTCTGCATAACGCAGCGGGTTGACATCCGAGCTGCCCGGCGCGCCGTCCATCAGGAAGTGATTCATTCCCCCGATGCCGGCAGCCGCGTCGTAGAGCAGGATTCCCACGCACGAGCCCAGCACGGTACTGATGTGGGTGGGCTCCTTTGCCACGTACACATCACCGGGAAGCAGAAACTTCCTGGGGAAATCCCCCGCCATCGGCGCGGGCTTTATCAGCGGCGCTGCGCTCAAAGTCCCAGATCCTCATCCAGACGGTTGGCCTTGGCCGCTTCGCGCACCGGATCGGAGACAAGGTTGTAGGAAAACACCTTGCCGTTCTCGCGCGCATAGACAGCCCCGGAGAGCAGAAGCTGCAACCCGGCGGCATCGATTTCGATGACGTTGCCCGCGTCGATCTCGATTTTCGCCTCTGCGTCGATGAGCTCCCTCAGGCTCTGGCGGAGCTGGTCGAGCTGACCGCGAACCAGACAGGCCGGCAGGGCATAGTTCTGCGCTGTTTGTTTTCTTGCCATGGTATGGGACTTTCCTCAGACCGCACGCAGCGCATCAACCGCAAGGCGTGCGCGCAAATCCGCGGCCAGAGAGCCCATCACGCCGCTGCGCTCATGCATCAGCGCCGCATAGAATGCGCGCGCCACATGGGTCGTCAGCAGCTCGAAGAGCGAGACATCGGTTTCGGTGAATGCCGGTTTCTGGGGAAGCAGGCCGTAGACCACGACCACGCCGAGCAATTCTTCCTCGATCTTGAGGGGCACGACGGCCGCCGGCGAGAGCGCGGGGTCATCCGAGACCCACAGCTTCCCGCTTCGCAACACTTCCTGAATCTTCGGATGCGTGGGCGTCGGGCGCGCCATCTGCTGCTCGCCCTGGGTGACTTCGGCAACCAGCTCGAGCGGCAGTTCCTCGGTGTCCTCATCGGCGAGGAAGAACATGCCGAACTGCTCGGAGCCCACAAGGTTCACCACAATCTCCTGAACGATCTCCATGATCTCCTCGACGTCCAGCGTGTTGGAGAGCCGCTGCGAAGCGACATAGAGGTTCACGAAACGAAAGTGCTCTTCTTCGGAAAGCGAGCAGCGGTCGCGCAGCTCGTGATTTTCCGCTTCGACGATCTGAACCCGCTGGCTCAGTTCCTCGAGTTGCGCGCGCAGCGCCCCCAGGTCTTCAACCTTGTCCATTGTGCCCTCCCCCATTTTCTCTACCGCCCTGCCGTCAATGCCTGGATCTTCGTGAGCAACTCGCCGCGCTGAATCGGCTTCGTGATGTAGTCGACGCATCCGTTGGAATAGGCGCGTTCGACGTAGTCTTCTTCGCCGCGCGTGGTGACCATGATGATGGGAATGCCGGCGGTCGCATCGTCCTCGCGCAACTTGCCCACGGCCTCGATGCCGTCCATTTCAGGCATCATCACGTCCATCAGAATGAGATCGGGACGCTCGGCGCGGGCCATATCGAGCGCTTCTCTGCCGTTGCGTGCGATCACGTATTCAAATTCTTCGCTGCCCAGCAGCATCTGCTCGAACATGATCTGGGTCTGCTGGTCGTCGACCAGTAGGACCTTGGTCCTCCGCCGCGGACCCGTATCTACGATTTGTCGTGCGTGTTCCATATGTTCCCCCTTCTTGCCTAGATCGCTGCCCGCGCCGTGGAGCGTTTTTCGAGCAGACGTGTGACGGTCGAGACGAGTTCCGCGTCGCTTGCCGATTTGGAGACCGCGGCCTCGGCGCCGATGTCCTGCATGGCGGCCGAGAGGCGCCCGGCTGCTTCGGACGAATAGACGACGATTGGAATGTCCATGCGCCGCTTGATTGCCCGGCCGACGGCACGCCCGTCGATGGTGGGCATCTGCAGATCGAGAATGATCAGGTCGGGCGGCGTGTCGGAAAAGACGTGCGTCTTCGTGTCTACCCAGGAATCGGTCGTGCTGAGCACAATCGGCAATCCGTGGAATGCCAGACGAATTCGTGCATGCACTGATGCGGCGTCATCCAATACCAAAACTCTTGCTGACTTCATTGCGTCCCCTCGCGTGCTTTCCGCCCCTCTCTTGGGCGCTTTCCCGGCTGCCGAAACTTCCCCTGCTGAAATAGCGTTCATCCCGCTTCTCCCCTTGCGCCCACACCGATGTATTTCTGAATCTTCCCGCGCAGCTCTTCGCGGTCGATTGGCTTGGTCAGGAAATCTTCGAAGCCATAGAGCTGGGCCGTCTTGGCATGAACCAGTTCATTGGCGGCAGTGACCATGATCACCGGAATGTGGCAGGTCTCAGCGGTTTGCTTGAGGCGCTCGCAGACGCGAAACCCACTGACGTTGGGCATCATCACATCGAGCAGGATCACGTCGGGTCGGAACTGCTCGGCAAGCGCGATGGCTTCCCGGCCGGTCCGCGCCACGATGAAGTCGTACTCACGCGAGCCCAGCATCATCTTCTGCGCGATGATGGAAGTTTCGGCGTCGTCGACGATCAGCACGCGCCAGCGTCCCTCTCGCACAGAGGCGACCTTCGCCATCTGCTCCCCACCTTCATCCACGATCTCGTTGCCACTCATCCGTTGCTGCTCCAGTTGCATACGACTGCGCAATGCCGGGCCAGACCCGGCAAGCCGATCGACGTATTGAAATTCAGTTCCCGCTGTCGGCGCCCTATTGAGCAAGGGGCATGCCGCGCCTGCGTGCAATGCGACAAATCTGCAGAGTATTCTTCTGGCTCATACGAGAAGATACAGGTAACTTACTGGAATAACTGGCCATTCAAGCGAAACTAGGACGTCTCCGGAATGGACAAATATGTCAGGCTGCTCTCAGAGTAGGTTTCTGGGGATACAGACAGGCCGAGCGTAATTCGATGTCACGGAGACACAATTGCCGACAAAGTTGTCCATCACGCCGTTTCTGTCACGCAATGACAAACGGAGTGAGATGCCTCGGAATGCACGAAAATAGCAGTTTCAGGCCAATTCTGAGTCGACCGGAAGCAAGACTCTACTGGCGTGGACGGGTCGAATTCGGCGTGGGTGCTGGAAATGACAAATATGTCGAATCAAGACAGTCCGGTTGGAGCCTCTACTCGGCTTCGCCGCTCAGGATACGGCTCAGGGTGCGGGCGGAGACACCAAGAATGCTGGCGGCCTCGGCCTGGTTCCCACCGGCCTTCTCAAGGGTTGCCTCAACGGCGCGGCGCTTGGCCTCGCGTTCGATGTCCTTGAGGGTACGCCCCTCGATCGGTCCGAGAAATACTCCACCCACCGGCAACGTGCAGCCACGCTCGCTCATGGAGTTGCAAAAAACGGAGTCTTCTTCGGATTCGGACCCGCTAAAGCCGGCCGGCAAGCGGATGCGGTAGTCGCCGTGCACGATGAGTGAACGCTCGACCACGTTTCGCAACTCGCGAATGTTGCCCGGCCAGTCGTAGCGCTCAAAGGCCTCGAGCACCCCGTCGTCAAAAGTGACCTGATCGGTGTGTCGCCCCAGCATTTCCTTGCAGATCTGGGTCACCAGGTCAGGAATGTCCTCCACCCGCTCTCGAAGCGCCGGCAGGCGCAGCAACAAGGTGGAAAGCCGGTAGTAGAGGTCCGGGCGGAACTCGCCGGAACTCAGGCGGGGCTCGAACTCCTTGTTCGTCGCTGAAATGACCCAGAAATCACTGTGAATGAGCTTGTTCCCGCCCACGCGGCGAAAACGGCGCTCTTCCAGGGTCCTCAGAAGCTTGGCCTGCGCGCTCAGCGGCATGTCCCCGATCTCGTCCAGGAACAGCGTCCCCCCGTTGGCCAGCTCCATCAGGCCGAGCTTCCTGGCGTGCGCCCCGGTGAAGGCGCCCTTCTCGTGGCCGAAGAGCTCGGACTCAAACATGGAGTGCTCAAAGGTTGCACAGTTGAGCGCAACGAAGGGCATGTGCGCCCTGGGGCTGCGATTGTGCAAAGTACGGGCGGCGCGTTCCTTGCCCACCCCCGTCTCGCCAACGATCAGGACCGGCGCCGGTGCCGCCAGCGCATAGCGCTCAATCAGGTCAAAAATTCCGCGGATGCGCTCAGTGCTCGCTTCAGTCAGTTCAAAGTAGGCATTCGACTTCTGCGTCGGACGTGAGAGGATTTCGTTCTGCTTGCGTAGAGTCGATGTCTCAAAAGCTTTTTCGACCTTCGTCCGGAGCATCTCATCGTCGACCGGCTCGGCGATGTAATCGACCGCCCCCAGCCGAATGCATTCAACAACGGCAGCAACATCCGCCCTGGACGCCAGCATTAGGACCTGCGGAGAGGGTGTTTCACGCACGAGTTCGCGCAGCAAATCCAGACCGCTGCCATCGGAAAGCTGCTCGTGAAGCACTGCCACGTCATATTCGGATTCGGAGAGCAGGACACGCGCCTCTGCCAGGGATGTCGCCGAAACCACGACAATTCCGGCACGCGAGAGAACCTCCCCGAAGCGAAGGGAGGAATCCGGGCGTTCATCGACGAGCAAGACCCGGCGGGTCCGGCTACCTGGTTTGTCGGTGAGCTCGGAGTCCGAGGCCCCGTCCCCGGGGTTTCCGTCTGTTCGCGAACGATGGGCAATCATCTGATGCGTTTACCTGCTGCCGGCTGCGGCGAAGTCCGCAGATCCCAACAAAGTCCCGCCGGTGCATGCTCAACATCCATCGAACCATCGACCTGCCGGGCATGCCCCTGCATTAACACTCAATTGGAACTGTTCCCCGCGACGGATTGTTTCTGATCAGTGACTGACTCGCAAGTGCGTCACCGTTTTTCGGGCAAATTGAAATGCTGTTTCAGATTTGATGCAGCTACGACAACGCGCGTCATAGATGTTTCTGACAAACTCAGGCGGACACACACCACTGCGAGGCAGCGTTTTTCGCCGGATACAAGAAAACCCGCCGAAAGCGGGTTCTCCTGCATTTGTTCAGCCCTCTGGACGGGCGCATTGACAAGCTCAGCGGCTCAACTCGCGCGCAAGGTCCGCGGCAGTACACCCCGCCGTGTGCGGGCTGCGGTGCAGGGCCCGACGGGCCCTGGGATCAGCCGCCAGTTTCTCATGCAATGCATCCACTGTCAGGCCGTGGGCGCTGGCGACTTCCTCTACTTCCTGCGCTGCGCGCTGGCGGGCTTTGAAGAGCTGCATCTGAATTCTGCTGTACACGTTCACCGCTGCATCCCCGCTGGTTTCAATGGGAAGAAAGATTGCCTGCGGGTGCAACTCGGTGATCAGGCTCTGCACCCCGTCCGAGACCCCGCTCGAGGGCATGCATCCAAACGGTTTCACGCTGATTGTCATATTCACCTTGTTGTGCACGACATTCTGAATGACTTTGCCGATTTCCATGTGCCCTTCACCGCCACGCAGGTGGTTGTCGTAGTGACGATGGGCGATCTCGGCAACCTCATTCTGGTCGGGCAGATGATAATCCTTGAGCCCCATGATCTTTGCGTAGCTGTAGAAGAAGAACTTGAGCACTTTCTCGGCCACCCACAGCCCCAGCAGCTTGCCACGCACGTTCACGCCGTGCAGGCCGTTGCGATCCTGATCGGTGGCCTTGAGTTCCATGCGGCGTTTCGTGTCATACCGCGATTCCCAGAGCAGGTAGAGCAGCCAGGCGCTGACGAGCTGGATGTCCACCTCGGCCCCCTCGCCCTCCAGGAAACGCTGGAGCTTGTAGTTGCCGTCTCCCTCGGTGGTCATGGCCCAGAATTCGCCGATGATCGCCACCCGCGGCTTGATGCGCGTGCGGTCCACCTCGATCTTCGAGAGAATCTTTCGGCAACGCCATGCTGCGACAAAGAGGGACTTCTTCTTTGAGAGCGCCGTGCAGATGACCTCGCGGCACTCGGTAATGGCCGCGTCGGTGGCGCCGGGCACCACCTCATAGGGACGGATGCGATACATGAGGGCATTGAGCACGTCACCGATGATGACGGCGCGGAACATGCGCGCGATCAGCAGATTGTCGGGATTGAAGCCCCGGCCCGTCTCCGACTGGATCGCCCCGCTTTGGGAGATGAGGATCACGCGAAAGCCCTCGAAACCCGCATCGCGCAGCGCCTTGCGATACTCGGTGGCATACATCCCGAAGCGGCAGGGCCCGCAGGCACCGGCCGTGAGAAAGATGTATTTCTCGACGATCTCGCGGGTGTCCATCCCCTCGTCGTCGCGCAGGTGCGTGAGGAATTTCACGAGATTCCCAACCGTGAAGTAGGTCGGGTTGCACTGGCCGCGATTGCCGAACTCCTTGCCGTAGCGCAGCGCCTGGTTGTCGGGGCAGTCGAGAATCTCGACCTTGTAGCCGCCGGACTCGATGGCCGAGCGAAGGAAGACGTCATGGGCGTGGGTAAGTCCCGCCACCAGGATGGTCGTGTGCTCGCGCTGCGCGCGGGTGAACTCATTGGGGTTCTTGTCGATCCACTGGGGTCGCTCCTCAACGGGCGGTATGGCCTCTGGTTCCGCGCGGAACTGGTGGACGTGGGAATTTTCCTGGGTCGCTGAAATGCTCATGGTTTTCGCTCCGTTTCTGCTCAGACGGCCACGCGCGCTCGCTCGAGCGGGCGTTCTTCTTCGGTTTCGCTATCATCGGTTCTGGAGATTCCCTGCAGCACTTCCTGACGGAGCTGCAGGCTGTAGGCATAAGTCTTCACGCGAATCTTGATCGAGCCCGAGGGCTTGTTGGCGTCGATGTCGTGCAGCGCCGAATAGGGCGTGCCCGCGGTGTTGATGATGGAATCGATGATGCCGTAGGTGGGCGCGTCGTGGCCGCACTTGAAGCTGGATAGATCGAGCACCGCCACGTTGGGGTGGCGCGCGGCGAACTTGGCAGCCCACACCTTCTGGGCGCTGTTGGCACTGTAGTTCTCGGGCCACACGTCCCGAATGTCCAGCGCGCTCTCCACCCGAGCGCTGCGCAGGTCCCCGGCGAAGAAACGCGCGAGCCAAGCCGGGTCCTTGGGCACCGAGCGCATGGAGACCACCGGATAGCCCAGCGCCTGAAACTCCTCGGTGATGGAGTGATTGAGTCCCGGATCGTTGTGGTAGGGGCGCCCGAGCAGCAGGATGCACATGCGCCCGTCGGCCTCGACCTGCTCGAGAATGGCGCGGCCCTTTTCCTCAAGATCGCGATCGAACTCCGCGAGTGCCTTAAGACCCTGCGTGACGGCAAAATCGCTCTCGTCCTCGGTGACGCCGAGCCGCTCGCCCCAGGCTTCGAACATCTGGTGACGCAGATAGGTGGGTTCGGCAAAGGTCGCGGGCGCATCCACATACTCAATCCCGCGCGTGGCGAAGAAATCCTGCTCTTTGGTGAAGGCCGCACGGATGACCTTGGGCGTGCCCGAGACGATGGGGCACGAGGCCACGTCCATGAGTCCCTCCAGGTAGGAGGGCACGTGGGTGATACACGGGAAATACAGATAGTCGAGCGGGCGCTTCTCGGTGTGCTTGTGAAAGAGCAGGTGGTGGATGTGTGCCTGCACGACCTTGCTGGGGTAGCACGGATCGACAGAGCCGTATTTGCCGCCCTCGTGGAAGAGTTCCTCGCTCGTCTCGTCGCTGAAGACGACGTTGCGCGAGAGGATGCCGAGACTCTCGAAGTAGGTGCGCCAGAACGGGCCGGTGCTCCACATGTTGAGCACCCGCGGCATTCCGATGCGCAGTTTTGCGCGCCGCTCGGCGGCAGCCTGGGAGGATCGCTCAAAAGCGCGGCGCACGGGTTTCCGTTTGATGCCGCCGAGCAGGGTGCGCCTGACCTCGACGCTCTCGATCATGGTTTCCGGCGCGGGCAGCGGTTCGGCCTCGTGCCAGTGACTGAACGCCCGGCGCGCCTCGTAGGTGACCAGGTTGGGATAGGTCTTCAGGATCTCGCGGCGTCGCTCGTTGAGACGCTTCAGGGCGTCCTCATCTTCAACCGTGCCCTTCTCGCAGGAAAAGCCGGCGATGTAGCGGGCGCTCGTGCCGTCGGGAGTCTGGGTGTCGATGAAAGAGCGCGAGCAGTTGTTCGGGCAGAAATGGCAGCGCGTCGATTCGTCGTTGCGCGTCGTATAGGAAATGTCGATGGCCTCGTCGAGGCCGACGAAGGTGGTCCCGCCGCGCTGCTGCACGACGCGAAGGGTCTCCATCGCCGCGCCGATGGCGCCGGCCTCCCCCGTGTGGGGATGAACGAAGACCTCGGCGCCGGGCACGCGTTCCTTGATGTAATCGACCTGGGCCTTTACCGCCGCGAGGTTGTGCTGGGTGCCACCCTGCAGGACGTAGCGCGTCCCCAGTTCTGCCATGCGCGGAATCTGCACCACGTATTGCCAGACGTTCTTGGGAAGCACCATGGCAAGTCCCGCCATCAGTTCTTCCTTGCTGTAGCCCTCTTTCTGAAAGTTCACGCGGTCGGAATCGAGGAACACTGCGCACCCGTAACTGAAGGTCGGTGAGAGCTGCGCGGCAAAGGCGGTCTGCGCATACTCGGTAACCGGCACGCCGAACTGGTCGGCCATGGCCTGCAACAGCATGCCGTTGCCGGCGCTGCACTGGTTGGAAAGACGGAAGTCGCGCAGCTCTTTATTCTTCATAAAGAGCACCTTGATGTCCTGGCCGCCGATGTCGCAGATGACATCGATGTCGCCGAAAAAGTGCACGGCGCTCTTCATGTGGGCGACGGTCTCGACAATGTTCACGTCGGCGCGCAATGCTTTTTCGAGCACGTCGGCCGCGTAGCCCGTGGCCCCGAAGCCCACGATTTCAAGCCGGGCCCCCTGCCCCTCGACGTAGTCCCTGAGCCGCGCGAGCATCTCCTTGGTGTCCTGAATGGGGTTGCCCTTGGAAAGCTGGTATTCCTTCTTGAGGATCGTCCCCGCTTCGTCGACCAGCACGAGCTTCGAAGAGGTCGAGCCGCCATCCAGGCCGATTACCCCGCGCACTGTTTCGCCGCGCTCAAAGCGCGCAGACTCGAATTTTTCAATGTGATACTCGGCCGCGAACTGCTCGTATTCTTTGGTATGCGCCACCAGCGGCGGCCCCGAGGACTCGCCCAGCGCGGCCTTGCGCCCGTTCTGGATGAACTCGCGCAGGCCTTCAAGCCCGGCGTAGGTGCCCACGCTCACCGGCTCATGCAGGCCGTAGAGCACGGCGCCGTAGGCGGCATAGAGCTCGGCATTCTCGGGCGCAAAGACGAGTTCCTCGATGGGGACGTCTTTGGGATAGTCATAGCCGCGCTCATTCCAGGTTTCCGGGATGCGCTTTCGCCAGCACTCCTGCAGAAACGGCAGGTAGGTGTTGGGCCCGCCCAGCAGAAGCACTTTGTGCTTCAGGGTATTGCCACGGGTGAGCACCGAGAGATTCTGCATCACGATCGCGTCGGCCAGCGAGCACATGATCTCCTGCGCCGGAATTCCAGTCTTCACAAGGTTGACGATGTCGGTCTCTGCGAAGACGCCGCACTTGGCGGCCACGTGGTGGAGCTGCGCGTCGTTGAAGGGGATCTTTGCGACCTCCTCCTGGGGCAGGCCCACCTTGATCATGCATTTGTCGATGGTGGCGCCGGTTCCCGAGGCACACTTGTCGTTCATGGACGTCTGCGCCTGTTTGTCACCTGTTTCGGCGTTTTCCTTGAAGATGATGATCTTGGCGTCCTGCCCGCCCAACTCGACGACGCTGCCGACGTCGGGGTGAAGGGCCTCGACCGCCATGGTGACGGCGTTGACCTCCTGCACGAACTTCGCACCCACGGGGGCCGCGATGGGTCCGGCGCCAGAGCCGGTGATGAACACACGGATGTTCTCGGCGGGCGTATCGGGAAACGCATTCCCGATGCGCACGAGAAAGTCGGCGACGGTCTCGGGCTGGCGCGTGTTGTGACGCTTATAGTCGTTCCAGAGGATTTCCCGGGTCTCCGGGTCGACAACGACGGCTTTTACCGTGGTCGAGCCGACATCGATGCCCAGGACGAGCCGCTCGTGGCGGCGCTCGGTGGTCTCGTGCAAGATCTTGGTCCTCACTTCGAGTCGGGAAACCCGGCGCCAGCCTCCCCCGGCCAGGGCCTCTTCCCCGCGATATTTCCGAACCCGAATCCGGCCCCAGATGTAGACTGACACGTTAGTCTATTACACTTTGAATTATCACAGCCCTTCCCCGGCGCGCAAGCAGATGTTTGTAAATAGCTGGCATCATTGATGTTTTCGAGACTTTTTCAGGCTCTCCCATTGCCCCGGGGCCCACGCGCCGATAAGCTCGGGTCATGAGCAAGGACCCCGCCACCGTGCCCGCCGAGGCATCCGAGCCCTCAGAGGACGGGCGCGTCACCCGCGCGAAGGAGCAGCGCGAAGCCCGCCGCGAGCAGCTTCTCGAGGCCGGCCGCAGCGTCTTTGCAGAGCGCGGCTACCACGCCACCGCCATCAGCGACATCATCGATGCCGCCGATGTCTCGCGCGGGACCTTCTACCTCTACTTCGAGAGCAAGCGGGCCATCTTTGAAGAGATTTTGGATGACGTGTTTGCGCGGCTTCTCGAGAGCGTCGTCACCATCGAGACCGCGCCCGGCAACCCGCCGGTGATGGAGCAGCTTCACGACAACGTGCACCGCGTGCTCGAAGTCATTGTGGCCAATCGCTACCTGCCCCACATCCTGCGCCGCACGGCCGTCGGGATCGACCCCGACTTCGACGACAAGCTCGCCGACTTCTACAAGTCTCTGACCGACCTGCTCGCGCGCACGCTCACGACCGGCATCGCGCTGGGCATTCTCCGCCCGCTCGATACCGAGGTCGTCTCCCACTGCATCCTGGGCAGCGTGAAGGAACTCACCACCTTCTACCTGGGCGGCGACCCCGAAGGCGCGCCCGACACCGGTGCGCTGGTCGAAGAACTGATCCGCTACAACCTGGTCGGGATTCTCAAGAAATAACTACGCCTGCAGCATGTAGGACAGCTCGCCGTGGGCGACGGCCTTGCCGTCTTCATCGACGGCTTCGGTCTGAAGAAAAACGATGCTGCGGCCGCGGCGCCGCACGCTGGCGTGGCAGATGACATCCTTCTCGGTGACCGCGCCCATGTAGTGGATGTGCATGTCGATGGTGACGATGCGTTTGGGAAATGTCTCCCCCACATTGGAGAAGATCGCCCCGACCACGGCGGTGTCGATCAGGGACGCGAGCGCGCCGCCGTGGACGATGCCGGCCGGCTGGTTGAGCTCGGGCCGGTAGGGAAGCCGCATGCGGGCGTAGTCCTTGCGCACTTCTTCGAAGTAGAGCCCCAGGAACTTTGGATAGGGCGCCTGCTTGATGATGTTCTTGATTTGTTCTTCTGCCGCGGGCGCAATGGCCTCGAAGTTTGCGGGCACGTGTTCCATGGGATCTCTCCGTTCGGGCAACTGAGCCGGATTCAGAAAAACCGGGTCTCGCAGCTATTTGGATGCGGTTTTTGCGTGTTTGGGTTCCGGTCTTGTTAGCGGCACGGCGGGGCCGCTGCAACCCCGGGGCCTTCACCGGCATCTGTTCGTATGGGATTGCCCGTTTGCGGGCGAAAAAGGATGGATGCGATGAGGAAACTGACACTGATCACGGCACTTGCCCTGAGCGCACTCTGGGGCGGCTGCCGGAGCCAGTCCCCCGGCCCCGCACCGGCCGAGGCAAAAGCCCCGGATCTGGTCGTCTCCAGCCCGAAGGAAACCACCCCCACCGCCGCAGAGGCCCTGGGCATTCTTCCCGAGGACCTGGGAGTCCCTGTCGGGACGCAGGTGCCCGACTTCACTCTCACCACCGCCGAGGGCAAGGCCGTGAGCCTGGGCTCCCTTGTCGCGCAGCGCCCCACCCTCGTCTTCTTCTACCGGGGCGGCTGGTGCCCGTACTGCAACTTCCAGGTGCGCGAGTTCCAGCTCCACCACGAGCTCTTCGAGAACGTGGGCGTGGGCATCGCGGCCATCAGCGTCGATACCCAGAACGGGGCGCTGGCCGCCAAGCGCGCCTACGAGATCTCCTACCCTGTGCTCAGCGATCCCGACCTCGCGGCCCACAAGGCCTTCAACGTCTCGCTCGAACTCGACGCCGCTACCCGGACCCTCTACAAGGGCTACGGCATCGATCTCGAAGCCTGGTCAGGCAAGGACCACCACACGATCGCGGTGCCGAGCATGTTCCTTGTCGACTCGACCCGCACCGTTCGCTGGGCCCACGCCGACATGGACTACAAGACCCGCCCCAGCGCGCTGGCCGTGCTGGGGGCGGTAAAGACCTGGTTCAAGGCGCTGCCGCAGGAATAGCCTCCCCCCTTCCCGTCGCGCTAGGCTCCGGCCACCCCCGATTGGGAGGGGGCGGAGGCTTTCCGTGGAAGTTTTTCTGACCAGCGAGGCCCTGATCTCTCTGGCGACCCTGACGGCCCTGGAGATTGTCCTGGGCATCGACAACATCGTCTTCATCTCGATCCTGACCGGCAGGCTGCCCAAGTCCCAGCAGGGAAAAGCCCAGAAGGTGGGGCTCGCACTGGCGCTGCTCATGCGTCTGGGGCTGCTGCTGGCCATTTCGTGGATCATGGGCCTTACAGAGCCGCTCCTTGTCGTGCTCGGCAAGGAGCTCACCGGCCGCTCTCTCATCCTGCTGGGCGGCGGCCTGTTCCTGATCGCCAAGAGTACCCACGAGATCTATGAAAAGCTCGAAGTGGAGCAGCACGAGACGGGGGCTGCTGCCGGCGGCGCCACCTTCGGCATGGTGCTCGCCCAGATCATGGCTCTCGACATGGTGTTCTCCCTGGATTCGGTCATCACCGCCGTGGGCATGGTCCAGCACATCCCCATTATGGTGGCCGCCATGGTCATCGCCGTCGGCGTGATGATGAGCTTCGCCCGGGCCGTGGGAGACTTCGTGAACCGCCACCCGAGCATGAAGATCCTGGCGCTCTCGTTCCTCCTGCTCATCGGCGTGATGCTGGTGGTCGAGGCACTCGACCATCACGTGAACAAGGGCTACATCTACTTCGCCATGGCTTTCTCTTTGTTCGTGGAGCTGCTGAACATGCGCATTCGCAAGAGCCGGCGGGCCCCGGTCAAGCTGCACCAGCGATTCGAGTCCATCGACATCGACGAATTGCAGGCCCCATCGGGCGCGTAGGAAATCAGGGACCTGGAAACATCACCCATGGGCTCA
>JAGRBM010000148.1 GCA_020434085.1 Chrysiogenia bacterium
CGCTCCTCGGCGGCGGGCTCCAGCGCGCCGCGTTCCGCAACGTCGAAAAGCCCCTGCTGCACCGGCGGCGGCGTCTCACACAGACCGCCGCAGGTCACTCCCAGCAGCCGCAGTTCGAGGCCGCCCCGCAGCTCCTTGCGCAGGGTCTCGCGCGCGATCTCGAAGATGATTTTCTCATCACAGGTGGGAGTCTCCAGGGTGCGCGCCCTTGTCCAGGTCCGGAACGAGGGCTCGCGCAGCTTGAGCGTCACCGTTCGCGCCAGCAGTTCCTTGCGCCGGAGCCGTGAGGCGATGCGCTCTGCCATGGAGAGAAGCACCGCTTCGAGCTCTTCGAGGTCGCCGGTGTCTTCGTAGAAGGTGATTTCCTTACCGACGCTTTTCACTTCGTCGTGGGTGCTAAGAGTTGCGCTCCCCTCGCCGCGCGAGCGCAGCACCACCTCGCGGCCCCACTGGCCGAAGCGCCGCTCCATCTCGTCCGGGTCTCGGGCGGCGAGCTGCCCCAGGGTGCGAATGCCCATGGCCAGCAGCTTCTGCTCGGCCGAGGGCCCAAGGCCCGGCAGCGCGCGAAGCGGCATCCCGGCGAGAAAGCGCGCCTCCTCGCCCGGCGGCACGCAGAAGGTCCCCGCCGGCTTGGCGCGCACCGAGGCCATCTTGGCCACGTGCCGCACGCTGGCGATGCCCACCGAGGCAGACAGGCCGGTCTTTTCGAGAATTTCCTCGCGGATGCGCCGCGCGATCTGGGGCGGCTCCCCGTAGAGGCGCTGCGTGCCGCTCATGTCCAGGTAGGCCTCGTCGATGGAGACGGGCTCGACCACGGGGGAGAGCTTTTCGAGGGCGGAAAAAATCGCCCGCGAGCGCTCGGAATAGAGCGCGCCGTGGGCCGGGACGATGATGAGTTCGGGGCAGGCTTTCATCGCCTGCATGGCCGGCATGGCCGAGTGCACGCCGTACTCGCGCGCCTCGTAGCTGGCAGAGGCAATCACCCCCCGCCGCGAAGCCCCGCCCACGGCCACGGGTTTCCCGATGAGCGAGGGATCCCTCTCGCGCTCGACCGAGACGAAGAAGCTGTCCATGTCCACGTGGGCGATCAGCGACATGAGAGAGGCCCTCAGCCAGCCAGAAGGGAAATGGCCACAGATGGCCACGGATGAACACGGTTTACAGAGAGAGGTTGAACAGGATGCACAGGATGTTCAGGATACTTCTCGGGATCGCAGCGCTTACTCCGACCGATCCTGTAGATCCTGTTCATCCTGTTTAGACTCTTCGTTCTCTATCCGTGTTCATCTGCGGCCATCTGTGGTTTCAAATGCCGGAAATCTCAGTTCACGTTGTAGCGGCGGATCACGCCGGCGACGATGCCGCGGATCTGCACCTGGTCGCCGCGCACCCGGATGGGTTTGTATTTCTCGTTGGCCGGCTCGAGGCTGATCCAGCCGCCGGGTTCGGGGCGGTAGCGCTTGACCGTGGCGGACTCGCCGTCAACGAGCGCGACCACCGTCTGGCCCGGCCGCGCGCTCTCGCGCGAGGCCACCACCAGGATGTCGCCGTCGCAGATGGCGTCCTCGATCATGGAATCGCCCTGCACTTCGAGGGCGTAGTGCTTGCCCCGGCCGATCATCTCCTGGGGAACGCTCACGCTCTCGGGATTCTCCAGCGCGTCAATCGGCGTGCCGGCAGCCACCTTGCCCAGCAGTTCCAGCTCCACCACGTTCGAGCCGCCGGTCACCGCCTTGGCCCGCTTGGTGATGTGACTCTTCGCCCCGCGCGTCAGCGAAACCGAGCGCGAGCCGTTCCACTGCTTTTCCAGGTATCCCTTGGTCTGCAGCGCATTGACGTGCTGGGCCACCGTCGCCGCCGAGGAGAGCCCGAAATGCTCGCCGATTTCCCGGTAACTGGGCGGGTAATCGTGCTCGAGCGTGTAGGCGTGGATGTAGTCGAGAACTTCTTTTTGCCGTTTCGAAAGCGTTTTCATGCCGTATACGGTATCGAAA
>JAGRBM010000149.1 GCA_020434085.1 Chrysiogenia bacterium
ACCAGCACCCAGCCCCACTCGCGCGGGGTCGGCACCTGCCAGTCGGCCAGCGCAAGCGGCAGGGAAATCGCCGCGCCGCCCATGCTCATGGCGGCATAGATGGCCGGGGCCTCGTCGGTGCGACGAAGCTCGCGGATCACGACAAAGGCGCAGCCACCCAGCATCCCCGAGATCAGCCCGAGCGCGGTTCCAAGCTCCACGCCGAAGGCGCCGATGCGCGGGGCGAAGATGAAATAGAGCCCCGAAGCGGCCAGCCCCAGAGAGACGGCGTTGTGGCGGTTGAAGCGCTCCTGCCCGAAGAGCACGGCCACCACCAGCGCGAAAAACGGAAAGGTGTTGTTGAGCAGGGTCGCCACGCCGATGTGCACGTGCTGGATGGCAAAGAAGAAACACGTCACCGCGCCGCCGGCGATGATCCCGCGAAGTGCCAGCAGGCGGCGGTTGTGGAACTCCAGGCGCACCACGCCGATCCCGTGCAGGCCCCACATGGCCAGCCCGGCAAAAAAGAAACGCAGGAAGGTGACCTCGGCGGCGGGCAGCGGCTTGGCCGCGCGCACGCCCAGCACCATGACCGAAAAGCCTACCGCCGCCACGAGCACGAGGGCCGGACCGTTGTCGGAGATTTTGTCCCAGATGCGCTTCATCGGATGAGGCCCGCCCCCGCGTGCAGGCGCGCTCAACCTACGAGGCGCGCCCGCGCGCGGTCAAGGGCCCTCCCCTTTCGATTGCGGCTCTGGTAGAAAAGCCCGCATGAATCTCTCCGAACTCTCGAACGAAGAGCTGGCCGCGCAGCTCATGGTCATCGGTTTCGACGGAACGCGCGTCAATGATCACCTGGCCGCATGGCTCAAGCGCGGCGTGGGCGGCGTCATTCTCTTTCGCAGGAATGTGGGTTCCCCGGAGGAAATTCTCGCCCTGTGTCGCGAGATCCACGAGCGCGCGCGTCTCTCGCCTCCCATCATCAGTATCGACCAGGAACCGGGCCTCATCGTGCGGCTCCGCGCGCCCTTTACCGAGTGGCCGGGCGCCGCGGCGCTGGGAGCGACCGGCGATGAGAAGTTGATCGAGGAAGTGGGCGCCGCCATCGCGCGCGAGCTCAAGGCCGTCGGCATCAACACCGACTGGGCGCCCGTTGCCGACGTTCACTCCAATCCAAAGAACCCGATCATCGGCCCGCGCGCCTTTGCCACCAGTCCCGAAGAGGCCGGACGCCTCTCGCGCGCCTTCATCCGGGGAATGCAGGGCGCCGACGTTGCCGCCTGCGCCAAGCACTTTCCAGGCCACGGCGATACCGCGACCGACTCCCACATCTCGCTGCCGGTGGTAAAGCGAGCGCGCAATGAAATAGAGGCCACCGAGCTGCCGCCCTTTGCAGCCTGCGCGGCCGAGCACGTCGCATCCATGATGAGCGCGCACGTCCTCTACCCGGAGATTGATCCCGAAAATCCGGCGACCATTTCCCCGGCGATCATCACGGGCATCCTTCGCGAGAAGCTCGGTTACGACGGGGTCGTCGTGACCGATGATCTCGCCATGGCGGGGATCGCCGCTGGACGCCGGCACGAGCAGATTGCCGTGGATTCCGTTCGCGCCGGTTGCGACATCCTGCTCGCCGGCCAGGATTTTCCCAATCAGGAGCGCTACCTGCGCGGCGTTGCCAATGCCGTTGAGAGCGGCGCTCTCTCTCGCGAGCGCGTCGAGCAATCAGTCGCGCGAATCCTTGCGCTGAAAGAGAAGTTCGTAGCCATCCCGCCGGAGTCCGTGCCCGAAGACGTCATCGGCTGCGCCGCCCACCAGGCGCTCGCCGCGCGGGCTTCTGCAGTTTGAACAATCGAGTCCCCTCTCCCTGAAAGGGAGAGGGGTGTTCTGCACTGATTTCTAGGGAAGCACATCCTTCACCTTGCGGGTGTAGGTCTCAAGCGCACCGGCCAGCCAGGAGGCCTCGGCCTCGGCATTGAGGGCGCGCTCGCGCTGCACCTCGGAGATCCCTGCCACCTGCGCCATGCGGGCGGCCCATTTCTCGGCCTCGGCGGCGCGGCCGGTGAGCAGCATGCCGCGGTATTGTTCGTGCGCAGCGGCAAATTCCACGCGCGGGTCTTCAAACAACAGAATCGAAGCCTCTTCCATCGCGCCGCCTTCGGTCCCGACATCGAGGACCTGTTCGGCTTCGGTGCAGCTCGCACGCCCGAGTGCCAGCTCACACCGCAGCGACCACGCGCCGTCGTTGCGTTCGAGCGAGATCGCCCCGCCGTTTTGCGCCAGCTCGCCGCTTACCCACGCCTTCCAGAACTCGCTGACCTCCGAGGACCAGCGCATCGAGTAATCCAGCCACGGCAGCGCCGCCTCGAACTCACCGGCGGCCATCTGGTGATCGGCGTAGATCTCGGCGGCGGCGAGCTGTTCATAAGTCGGCGGTTCTTCGCTTTGCGGATCGGCCGGAAGCGCGGCTTTCACCTTTTCGAGCGCGCCGCCGGCCGCTTCGAGGTGGTACTCGAAGGCGCGCACGTCGGGACGATTGGGATCAAGCGCCAGCGCGCGCGTCACCAGTTCGAGCGGCGAGCCGCCGCCCTCCCCGCTCCACATGCCGCCGCTGGCCGCGTGCAGGCATTCGGCCACCTCGTGGGCGCAGCGCTTTTCATGAAGCGGTCGCGCCGCCAGCACCCGCCGCGCAAGCGCCCGTTCGGGCCCGGTGGGCTCTGGCGCCCTGTCCAGCTCCGCGCGCCAGGCATCGGCGAGCTCGGCGATCTCCTGCCCCACGGGCGAGCCGGTGCGATAGAAATCCTCAAGCGAGCCCTGCAGCACGTCCGAGTCGAGCAGGAAGGAAACGAAGGCACCGGCCATCGGGTAGGCCACCCGCGGCGAGAGGCTCCAGAAAGCAGTGCCGCTCAGGAATGCAGCCAGATCGAAATCGGGCTTTTCTTCGAGCACCGCGCGGGCGAGCCCCTGCGCGGTGTAACCCTCGTCGAGGTCTTCCTGCTGCGAGACTGCCAGCCCCTCCAGCATCGCGATGTTCGGTGAGATCCCCACGCCGGGGAAGGCCCAGTCGGCTGCCACCAGGTGCACCAGCTCGTGACGAAGCACGTCGTGGGTGCGGCTGCTCATGTGCAGGTAGAGCTCGCGCTTCCACGGGCGGGTGACCACCGTGTGAGCGGCGCCGATCACGCGGCGCTTGCTCTCTGCGCTGGCGAAGAGAAACACACTCATCTGCGGCACGGGATCGATTCCCAGCCGCTCGGCCACGTGCTCTGCCTGGTAGTCGGCGCGCGCCGCCAGCAGCGGCAGGTCACGCCGCACCCGTGGGGAATCGGCGTCGGCGTGCCAGGTCACGTGACGGCCCTCGAAGGTGACGCCCAGTTCCTCTGCCACGGTGCGCGCCAGGGGTGGATCCCCACGCGCGCGGCCTGCACGAAGCTCAGCGCAAAGAGCGCCAGCAGCGCCACGCCCGCGATGCGCGGGAGATGACGCCGAAGAACGATGCCGCCGCCAAGCGCTATCAGCCCCGTTGCGAGCAGCAGGGCCTGCGCCCGCGCTATCAGGATCGGCAGCTCGATGGGAACGAACTCGTCGTAGAGAACGCCGGGCCAGTAGCCCAGAAAGACGTTGTAGAGCCGGAAGCTCAGCCCGAAGTAGGCGCGCGCGCCCATCACCAGCGCCGCGCCGAGAATCACCAACACGTGGAGGATGAGCATTCGCCGACGCGAGGCGCCCAACGCGCGCAGGCAGAGAACCTCCCCCAGCACGAGCACGCTGCCCACGCCGGGAATGAGCGCGAACCAGGCGATGCCCTCGCCCACGTCGCAGCTTCCGACCACCACCTGCGCAAGGAGCGGCAGAACGAAAGCGATTGCAAGTGAAGCAAGGATTCGCCCGCCCGCCCGGGCGATCTCGGAGAAAAGCGGCCGGGGGTGACTGAGCGCACCGATCGCGCCGGCGCCGCCGACGAGCAGCACCGCCAGGTTGGCGGCCAGCGCATATTCAAAGTGAAAGGCCCAGTAGAGCGGCTGCGAGAGCAGCCATCCCAGCACCAGCGCCTGCGCGAGCAGGGCAAGTGCAAAAGGGCTCATGCGGGGCCTTGCGTTCACCACTCAGCTCTTCCGCACGCCCGTCGAACCGAAGCCGCCCTCGCCGCGTTCGGTATCGGAGAGATTCTCCACTTCCTTGAACGCGCCCTGCACCACCGGCGCAATGACCATCTGCGCGATGCGGTCGCCGTGGTGGATCTCATAGTCTTCGCTCCCCATGTTGATGAGGATGACCTTCACTTCGCCGCGGTAGTCGCTGTCGATGGTTCCGGGCGAATTGGGCACGCCGATTCCGTGCTTGGCCGCCAGCCCGCTGCGCGGGCGCACCTGCGCCTCGTATCCCGGCGGCACTTCAATGGCCAGGCCCGTGGGCACCATCACCCGCGTATGGGGCGCGAGCGCCAGTGGGTTGTCCAGGCAGGCGTAGAGATCGGCGCCCGCAGCGCCGGGGGTCTGATACTCGGGGAGCCGCGCGCCCGGGTGCAGGCGCTGAACGGCGATGGGAATCTGGGGCATGGTTACCTTCCTCGGTCCTGTTACTTAGCCGATCCGGGGCCCGGAAAAGAAAAGACCCGCCTGTTTCCAGGCGGGTCTTTTGAGGTTCACTTCAGACGCTCTTAGCGACGACGGCTGCCGCCACCGCGACCGCCACGATCACCACCGCGGTCTCCGCCACGGGGACCGCCGCGACCGCCGCGATCACCGCCACGGTCACCACCGCGGCTGGCGCGACGCTCGGCGTCCTCTTCGAGCTTGGCGCGGAACTCCGCAGGCGGCTCGGTCGGGGGAACGGGCTCCTGGAAGGGAAGCTCCTCGGGATCCATGTAGAGCACGGCCTTGCGCGAGAGGCGGATGCGGCCCTGCTGCTGGTCGATCTCGACCACCTTCACGACCACCTCGTCGCCTTCCTTGATCACGTCGCCGGGGTTGGCAACGCGACCAAAGTCGATCTCCGAGACGTGAAGCAGGCCCTCGAGACCCGGGATGAGTTCGATGAAGGCACCGAAGTCCACGATGCGCGTGGCCTTGCCCTTGTAGACCATGCCGAGCTCCGCCTCGCGGGTGAGCTCCTTGATGATCTGGATGGCCTGCTCGGTGTTCTCGGGAACGCTCGAGGCGATGCTCACGCTGCCGTCGTCCTGGATGTTGATCGAGCAACCGGTCTTCGCGATGATTTCCTTGATGACCTTGCCGCCCGAGCCGATGACGTCGCGGATGCGATCGACCGGGATCTGGATGGTCGTGATGCGCGGCGCATACGGGGAGATGTCCTCGCGCGGGGCGGAAATGGCCTCGTTCATCTTGCCGAGGATGTGCATGCGGGCTTCGCGCGCCTGCTCCATGGCCTTGTGCATGAGCTCGGAGGAAAGACCCTCGATCTTGATGTCCATCTGCAAGGCGGTGATACCGTTCTCGGTGCCGGCCACCTTGAAGTCCATGTCGCCCAGGTGGTCTTCGTCACCGAGAATGTCGGTGAGGATCGCGGTCTTGTCACCTTCCTGGATGAGGCCCATGGCCACGCCGGCCACGGCGCCGCGGATGGGAACACCCGCGTCCATCAAAGAGAGCGAACCACCGCACACGGTCGCCATGGAGGACGAGCCGTTGGACTCGGTGATCTCGGAGACGACGCGGATGGCGTAGGAGAAATCCTCGGGATCGGGCAACACGGCCTTGATCGCGCGCTCGGCCAGGGTGCCGTGACCGATCTCGCGGCGGCCCGGTCCAAGACGGAAGCTCGTCTCACCCACCGAGTAGGGCGGGAAGTTGTAGTGCAGCATGAAGCGCTTGAAGAACATGCCCTCGATCTGGTCGAGGCGCTGCTCGTCATCGCTGGTGCCCAGGGTCGCGGTCACGATCGACTGGGTCTCGCCGCGGGTGAAGAGCACCGAGCCGTGGGTGCGCGGAAGCAGGCCCACTTCGATGTTGATCGGACGCACCGTTACCAGATCACGACCGTCGATGCGCTTTCCTTCGTCGACGATGGAGCCGCGCATGCGCTTGGCCTTGAGCTCGTCGAAGTAGGCCTTGAGCGCCTTGCCCTTCTCGGCCAGCTCCTCTTCGGAATACTGGGAGAGGGCCGCCTTCTTGGCGATCTTGTAGTTCGCGTAACGCTCGATCTTGTCGGTGGTGCTGAGCGCCTTGTTGAGGCCCTCTGCGACGAGGCCCTCGAACTTGCTGCGGTCTTCGTCGGTGAGCGGATCGATCACCTCGGGCATTTCGCGCTTGGGCTTGTTCACCTTGCGGGCGAGCTCTTCCTGGGCCTCGAGCACCGGCTGGATCGCCTTGTGACCAAACTCCAGAGCGTCGAGCATGTCCTGCTCGGACACTTCCTGGGCGCCGGCCTCGACCATGACGATGGCCTTCTTCGAACCAGCCAGGAAAAGGTCGATGTCGGACTCGGCCATCTGGTCGGGAGTCGGATTGGCGATCAGCTCGCCGCCCACGCGGCCCACGCGCACGCCGGCGATGGGGCCGGCGAAGTGGATGTCGGAGACCATGAGCGCCGCCGAAGCGCCGATCATGGAAATGCCGTCGGGCTCATTCTCACCGTCGGCCGACATCACGGTCGCAATGATCTGCGTGTCGTAGTGCCAGTTGTCGGGCAGCAACGGGCGGATCGGACGGTCGATGAGGCGGCTGGTCAGGGTTTCCTTGTCCGTGGGGCGGGCCTCACGGCGGAAGAAGTTACCGGGGATCTTTCCCGTTGCGTAGAACTTTTCCTGGTAGTTGACGGTCAGGGGGATGAAGTCGGTGTCGGGCCGCACGTCGGGCATGGCCACGGCGGTGACCAGTGACATGGTGTCGCCGTAGCGAACCATCACCGCGCCGGAGGTCTGTTTGGCGATTTCGCCGGTCTCGATGGTGAGCGGGCGCCCGCCAAACTCAACAGTTACTGAATGTTTCATGTGTTCTCTCTTTTCTCTTTTCTCATCTTTATTAGAAGCAAATTTGGGTGGTGCACGGCCCGGTCGCGATTCGACGCTCAGGCGTACACACGAAGCCGGCAGCAAGTCGCCCCGTGGCGCTTGCTTGCCGGCTCGTCAGCCTCGTCTGGAACCATTCCGTCGGATGCTGCGAAGACTTCTTACTTGCGAATACCGAGCTCACCGATCAGCGAGCGATAGCGCTCGAAGTCATTCTTCTTGAGGTAATTGAGAAGCCGGCGACGCTGACCAACAAGCTTGAGCAGGCCGCGACGGCTGCTGTGGTCCTTGCTGTGGTCCTTGAAGTGTCCGGTCAGCGAGTTGATGCGCTCGGTCAGGAGAGCAACCTGCACCTCGGGCGAGCCGGTGTCGGACTCATGGGTGCGGAACTTCTCGATCAATCCACTCTTGGTTTCTTTTGCCAGTGACATTCCAGCTTATCCTTTCGGCCATTCCCGGCCGCGTGGGTATTTTGTGTTCTGAAATCGGTGGTTGGTGCTGGGCCAACGCCGACCGGCTATCCCCTCAATCAGAGGGCGCCACGAACTCAGGGCGCGCGAAGCTATCACGGCCCCGGTTCAAAGTAAAGATGTGCCGTTTTTGAAGGTTCTAAAGGGCCTGAGAACCCAGGGGGACTCTTCGACGTCCCGCTCGGCCCGGGTGCTCTCGGCCACCACAAAGCCCTTCCCGCCCCGGTCGGCCAGGCGGACGTAGCCGCCCCGCGGCAGGGGCCCCACCCCGGCCAGGGCGCTGGAGGCTTCCAGCTCGTCCATGGAGCGGTCGTGGCCCTGTGAGAGCTCCAGGTAATCGGCCCGCGAGATGGCGAACTCGGGCAGCCAGCCCAGCAGGTCGTCGGGTCCCTGGATGGCTTCATCGAGCCGGCCACCCTCTGCCAGCTCGCGGAGCTGGTCTAGGCTGTAGGCGTTTTCAAGATTGTAGGGTCCCACCCGCGTGCGAACGAGCTCGCTCAGCAGGCCGCCCGTGCCCAGCAGCTTGCCCAGGTCGTGGGCCAGCGAGCGGACGTAGGTTCCCTTGGAGGCCTTGATCTCGACTTCGAGCTCCGGCGCTTCGTAGCGCAGGATGTCGAATCGCTCGATCCGGATTTTGCGGGCCCGCGACTCCATGTCGAAGGTCTCGCCCTTGCGCGCGCGCTTGTAGAGCGGCTTGCCCGAGACCTTGATCGCAGAGAAGATCGGCGGGGTCTGCATGAACTCGCCGCGGAAGTTCTCGTCGATGGCTTTTTCGATTTCCTCGCGCGTGGGAAACTCCGCGATGCCGTGATCGGTTACTTCACCGGTGCGATCATAGGTGTCCGAGGACTGCCCCAGCCGGATGACCGTGCGGTATTCCTTGTCGAGCCCGGTTACCAGGCCTGCCAGTTTCGTCGCCTTGTTCAGACAGATCGGCAACACGCCGGTGGCAAAGGGATCGAGCGTGCCGGTGTGGCCCGCCTTCTTGACCCGGAAGATCGTCTTGACGGCCTTGACCGCCTTGAACGAGGTCAGGTCGACCGGTTTGTCGAGGATAACGAGCCCGTGCAGGTCGTCCCGCTGGGCTCCACGTTCCTTGCTCATCGAGTCTGGATTCCTCACTTCAATGATGCTTCGATTTTCTTGATAAGATGGTTACGGACTTCTTGACGGGTGCCCTTCAGGGAGAGCCCCGCCGCGAACTTGTGCCCGCCGCCGCCGAAGGAGTTGGCAATCGCGCCCACGTCCAGATAGCGCTTACTGCGCAGGCTGACGCGCCAGTCGCCCTTGTCTATTTCTTTGAAGAAGATCGCCACTTCCACCGATCCGATGGAGCGCGGAAAGTTCACGATCTCATCGAGCAGGTCGTAGCGGTCGCCATGGGCGAGCATGGTCTTACGATCGGCTGTCACGGAAGCCCACGCCCCGCGCTTACCGG
>JAGRBM010000150.1 GCA_020434085.1 Chrysiogenia bacterium
ACGTCGTCGACGAAGCCCCAGTGGGCCACCTTCATGATGTCGATGTGGGGCTGGATCATGCTGGCCATGGCCTTGGCCGCGGCCGGGGCGATTTCCTGCCCGCGGTTGGAAAAGGCGCGCCCGGCAATGGAGATCATGCCCTCGGCGCCCATGACGGAGACCTCCGCGCCGGGCCAGGCAATGAGCAGGTCGGGCTCGTAGGCGCGCCCGCACATGGCGTAGTAGCCCGCGCCGTAGCTCTTGCGCAGGATGACCGAGAGCTTGGGCACGGTGGCCTGGCTCATGCAGTGGAGCATCTTGGCGCCGTGACGGATGATGCCGGCGTGCTCGACCTTGCTGCCCACCATGAAGCCCGGCGTGTCGTGCAGGAAGAGCAGCGGGATGTTGAACGCGTCGCAGATCTCGATGAAGTGCGCGGCCTTGTCGGCGGCATCGATGTCGATCACCCCGCCCAGGTAGCGCGAGTTGTTGCCGACGATGCCCACGGGGTAGCCGCCAAAGCGCGCGAAGCAGGTGATCATGTTCTTGGCGAACTTGGGCTTGATGTCGAAATACTCGCCGCCATCGGTGATGAGCTTGATGACGTCGTAGGTGTTAAACGACTTGCGTGCCTCGTCAGGCACGATGTCGAGGAGCCCCTCTTCCTGGCGCGTGATCGGATCGTTGCACTCGATGATCGGCGGCTTCTCCGTGCAGGAGGCGGGCATGAAGGAGAGATAGGTCTTCACTGCCTCGATGCAGGCATCGTCGTCGGGGAACTCGCCGTCGCCGACGCCGGATTTTTCCGAGTGGACTTTCGAACCGCCGAGGGTCTGCTCGTCGATCTCTTCGAAGGTGACCGCTTTGACAAGGCTCGGGCCCGCCAGCGCCATGGAGCCGATTTTCTTGACCATGGGCACGTAGTCGGCGAGGCCGGGAATGTAGGCCGTGCCCGCCGCGCCCGGGCCCATCATGGCCGAGACCATGGGGATCACGCCGCTCATCAGGGATTCCTCGCGGAAGAGGAAGCCCGAGTTGGCAAAGAGCGAGATGAAGTCGCCGGCCCCGCCGAGCGCGCCGCCCATGCCGCCGCCGCCCTTCTTGTCACCGCCGCCGGCCATGCCGATGTCGATGCGCGCGCCCGCGGAGTCGATGAACCACACCATGGGGAAGCGCCCCTTCGTGGCCATCTCGCGAAGACGCGTCACCTTCACCTCGCCGGTGGGACCGATGGAGCCGCCCTTTACCGTGAAGTCATAGCTCGCAAGGGCGACGATGCGCCCGTTCACCTTGCCGGTGCCGCAGATCACGCCGTCGGCCGGGACGAGCTTGGGGCCGTACCCGCCGGGCATCTGGGTGCCGTGGATTCCCACCTCGACGAAGGTGCCTTCGTCAAAGAACTTTGCAATTCGCTCCCTGGCTGTGAGCTTTCCGCGCTCGTGCTGGCGAGCGATCTTGTCCTCGCCGCCCATTTCCATGGCCTTGGCGCGCTGGGCATGAAGCTTCTCAACGCGCTGTCGCATCGTCGGCATGTCGTGGTGCCTCCTCGTGGGTTGTCTGCCCCCTGCGCCCCGTATCCGGCGTCCCGCGGGCAGAGTGAGTAAACACTCACTTTTCTAGGCAAAGCGGGGCGGCGCGTCAATGGGGTGGTGAGTGGGGCTCACATTCGCGCGTAGCGCGCACGACTCAACTCTTCCCCCGCCCGCGGGGGAAGATGCCGACTTGTCCGACGAAGCCGTGGCGGAGTCGGAAGGCAGATGGGGGCGCGTGCGAAATGGCACCAAGCCAGGGCGAGGCATGCCTCGCCCCTACACAGACCCGGACGCGACGCATGGACGTCGACGTGGACGAAAAGAACTGAACCACAGATGAACACAGATCAACACGGATGTTGTCATCCTGAGGGCGCATGCCCGAAGGATCTCAACCGGTCACGACCTGCACTGGACTCCAAAGGCATCAGCTTTTCGCTGCACGTTGAGATCCTTCGCTGCGCTCAGGATGACAGCCCAAGCGCCTCGATCAGCGCCAGCCCCGTCTCATTGATCCGCAGGTCCACTCCCGCAAGCCCGAAGGTCCGCTCTGGATTGAGCGGGCCGTATTCTGGATCGTCGAAGTCCTGCAGACACCAAAGATAGACAGGCACGCCGCGCTCGGCGGCGCCGCGAATCCAGCGGGCATAGACGCGGCCGATCTCCCGATGGCCAAGGCGCACGAGCCCGCGGGAAATTCCGATCTCGGTGATCCAGGTCCTGTCGGCAAGCTCCGGGTAGGCATCAAAGAAGCGGGCGATCCCCTGCTCCACGCCGCGCGCGGTGCCCCCTTCCCCCTTGAGCGAGACGTAGCAATCACCCGTGTAGGGATGGAAACCCACGAGGTCGGCGTGTTCCATGGCGCCCAGTGCCAGGAGTTCTCTGAGGTAATGCCGGCGAACGACCGGGGCCAGGTAGCTCACATCGTTGCCGCAGAGGCTGCCGAGCATGACGCGCGCGCCGGGTGCAAGGCTGCGGATCAGTTTACCGGTGGGAACGAGCAGATCCATGTATTCGCGCGCCGAGGGCGTGCGGATCCAGAAGCGCGGGGTGTTGGTTTCGTTGAGAATCTCCCAGTCGGAAATCCACGGGCCCAGGGCCTTCACTGCATCGGCAAC
>JAGRBM010000151.1 GCA_020434085.1 Chrysiogenia bacterium
GGCAACCCCAGGCTCATCAGCAGGGCGCAGAGCATGAGGCCGACAAGCAGGTGATCGAGGGTGTTGTGGAACTGATAGCCGACGTGGGCACGCAGGACTTCTGTGAACGTGGGACTCATGGCGCATCTCCTTCGGCTCGATTTCGAGCGCCAGTTTCCCCATCTCCAACCCGTGCGAACTACCTCCAGTGACTGCCCTCATTATAGCAGGCCGGGGAGCCGAAAACCGTGAGGCAGATCCCGGTTGCCCCGCAACCGCTCCAGACTCTCCCCAGGTGCCCGTCAGGGCAATTTCGGCCGCGTGTTGTGCCTTTGACGCGGATCGCTATACTGGCCGCGCTCTGGAAGGGGCGCCGCGTGCGCCGCCTGCAGCGAAAGGACTTCGAAAGCCCGTGGCAGTTCGCGTCAACTTCTTCGAGATCCCCGGCACCGGCGAGGCCGCGCGCCTGTTCTCGATCCACGAGATCGAGGGGCGCCTCTATGTGAGCGGCTCGAAACTGGCCGACGCGATCATCGTTCTCAAGCGCGAGGTCACCATTGCCGAGCGCAGGATCTCGCGGGCCGACAAGCCGCTCGACTGGATCGACGCCCTGCCCCTGGCCTACGAGCGCGACGCCCTCGTAGCCGCCACGCCCGAGCGCGAGGACCAGACGCTCGAATCGCTGCTGCTTACCGAGCGCACGCTGGTTGCCTGGAGGGGCGTCAAAGAATTCTTCGCCTTCGACTCGGGCACGCTGCGCGACGCCGAGGGCCATCCGGTCTCCCTGAAACACTTCCGCCAGGCGCTCTCGAGCGGTCCCGACGAGTGGGAGCTCATGGTGCCGGTGGCCGAGCTGCTCGAAGCGCTATCCCCGAACCTGCCCGTGCCGAGCATGGACGAGCTCTCCAGCGCTTTCTATCGCGAGCTGCTCGCCTTCCAGCGCGAGTACGGCAACTGGATTCGCCTCTACCGCGAGCCCGCAGTGTGGGACAAGGTGCTCTTCGGCACCCCGGCCGAGCGCATCCCCACACTTGCCAAGGACATCGACCGCGGCCTGTTCGGTCGCGTGGGCGCGCGCTTCTACCCGCGCATCGAGCGCGACGCCATGGGCGCCGACCAGCTCTGGCGCATCCCGCGCGACCCGGGCGGCCCGATCGCCGACGCCGCCGGCATGGTGGTCATGGAAAACGCCGAGCGAAAGCTCGAACAGCGCCTGCTCGATCTCTCGCTCATCCGCGTGCCGACCAAGATCCTGCTCACCCGCATGAAGCGCCAGCGCGTCAGCGAGCGCGTCGAGGAGCTCG
Organism: Chrysiogenia bacterium; assembly: GCA_020434085.1. Lineage (NCBI taxonomy): Bacteria > Pseudomonadati > Chrysiogenota > Chrysiogenia > Chrysiogenia bacterium. Next base: position 1,284 of record JAGRBM010000151.1, read on the forward strand.
AAAAATTCGCCCGTCGCAACAAGATCCTGCGCGAGGGCGAGCGCCTCTTCCTCATCATCGGCCCCGACAACGACCAGCCCGACGCCAAGTGGCACGCCATTAAGGCGGATCCCGACTCGGGGCACGACTGGTTGTTTATCGAGTGGGATTGAGCGGGAGATTGCACCACAAGAAAAGGAGGGCGGGGATCAACCCGCCCTCTCACGTTCGATGGTCTGCGAACAAGCCTACTTGAGACTCTCCAGTAGTTCCTGTTCCCGAACTCCAAGTGATACGCAGATTTGGTTGACTGGTTTCTCATTACCAACTGCCTGAGCTGCTCGAATATCCGTGAATCGCAGCACGGACTCAACCTTCGTTTCCTCTCCCTCGGGCGAAATCGCAATCTGCCACCAGGAATCTCCGGAAACCGTGGAGCCTACGCCTTCGACACCCTTAAGCCAGTTGTCCATCATGGGATATGAGCCACAATCGGCCATGTCCGAAGTGATGGGAATTCGAAATTTGCCTGTTTGAATCCGGTCAGCTTCCTCTCGATCGATTGACCATCCGTTGTCTTCGAGCCAGCGAACGATATTCTTCTGCACAATCTCGGAAGAGCCACTCACCACGGCGCTGTTGTCAGCAAGCTTGGGCGTTTTTTGCGGTGGTTTGTAAGCACAGCCAGTTGCGCCTAGCATCGCCACCAGAGCAACCAAAATAAACAAATGGCGTATCATTTGAGTTCTCCCTAATTTTTGACGTGCAACTAATGTCAGCCATTTCACGGGTCTTGTCAACACTGCCGGCCGGGCATTGGGATGACGCAATATGAATCACCAACAAACTACCCCGCCAGCGCCCGCCAGAGATCGCGCGGGCTTCTGCTCTTCAGCACATCCCGGCCCATGGCCAGCCATTCATGAAACGCGATCGTGAGCGGGTTGCGTGAGTGCAGCTCGGGATCGATGCCGTAGCGGATCGGCACGCTCGCTTTCTCGAATGTTCCGAAGAGCCGGTCCCAGATGATGAAGATCCCGCCGAAGTTCTTGTTCACGTAGGGCTCGTTGGCGCCGTGGTGGATCATGTGGTGGGAAGGCGTGTTGAGGATCCACTCGAGCGGCCCCAGGCGCGGGGCGAGCTGGGTGTGCAGAAAGAGCTGGTAGAAGAGACTGAAGGTCTGCGCGCTCATCACCATGAGCGGATCGAACCCCAGCAGCGGCAGCGGCAGCCAGAAGATCACCGCGGTCTGCGGCACCCATGTCTGGCGGAATGCGGTGCTCAGGTTGAAGTGATCCGAGGAATGATGCGTCACGTGCGAGGCCCAGAACAGCCGCGTGTGGTGGCTCACCCGGTGGAAGATGTAGAAGCACAGGTCTTCGAGCAGGATGAGCACCACCCACTCCCACCACAGGCCGTTCTGGCCCACGTGCCAGGTGCCGGTGCCCAGGCTCGCGATGCGATGATCGAAGCACCACTTGTAGAGCAGGTAGACCACCGGCACCCACAGGGCGCTCAGCAGGAAGTAGCCGCTATACATCGCGCCATTGGCGAGCGAGTCCTTCCACTCGAACAGGTGCCGCTTGCGCACGAGGCTGATGAGCGCCTCGCCCGCCATGAGAACAAAGGCCGCGCCCCACATGACCAGGTAGAGCCGCGCGATGGGCGCGTTGAAAAAGGCGCGGATGTTCTCGGCGAGCATCATTTGACCGGTGCAACCGACCCCGCGATTTCGATGAGATCAGGATAGGCCACGTTGCCGATGAGCGTGAGCTGGGTGCGCCCCTGCGCCCAGGTGAGCGTGGCGTAGGTTCCCATGAAGTTGAGCATGGCCTCGTGGCCATTGGCGAGCGTCACCTTTTTGCCAAGCGGGATCTCGTAGGCATCGCCCAGCGAGCGGCTCTCGGTGAGCGAGATCCACGTCGCGCCGCTGTCCATCATCACCGCAATGACCGGCAGGCAGTGGCGGGAGGGAACGATCTTGCGGATCCTGTGTCCCTCGGGGAGCTTCGTGGGCCCCATCACCTCGAAGTTCATGGTCTCTTTGGCTTCTTCGATTGAGATTCCCTCATCGCGCAGGTTCCACTCGAACACGACGGCGTTGCGCGGGAATTCGAAGGCGAAGGCATCCTGGGGCACTTCCACATCGAAGGTGATGTCCTTGAAGGCCATGCCGTACCAGGGCTCACCCGTTTTGTCGAAGAGATCAATGCGCAGCGGAATCGAGTATCCATCATGGCCCCACACGATGTGTTTGAAACGGTAGGGCTGATCATCGGTGGGAACGACGCGCCAGCGGTTGGCCCGCTGGCCGGCGATGGGATAGTTCCCGTCGAGCGAGTAGGCGTAGGCTCGCAGCGCCTTGTAGGTCTCGCGCTCGATGTGGTCGCGAATCGCGCTCTCACTCGGCACGTCGATGCCGGTGATGCGGATGCCGAAGAGTTCGCCGGGCCACCACATAATCACCTGCGTGCCGTCGTAGATGAAGGTCTCGCCCTTGTGCGCCTCGGGCGCAGTGGTTGTGGCGCGAATCTTCCAGGGCTTCTGGTAGATCAGCTCGCGCACGACCTCGACATCGGGCTCGCCCGGCACGAGCCGCGTCTCGACGATGGTTCCGCGGTAGCTCTGCAGCCGCAGCAGGTCGTCGGTCACCCTGCTGGAGATCATCTGCGCCCAGATGCTCGTGCAGGCCGCCAGGTTCACCATGAGGGCGGCGGCCACCACCTTGATTGCGCGTGCCATAACCTTCTCCTTGAAGCTTCGCTTCTTCTTTTCTTCCAACCCGCTCACTTGCCGTTCCCCTTTGTGCCGGACCAGTGGCCCACCCCGCGCTCGAAGAGCGCGGTCAGCGCGGCAATGGCCTTGCCATCGCTGAGCCCCAGGTGGCCCTTCGCGCCGATGAGACGCTCGACGATGAAGTAGTTGGAAAACTGCATGTAGATGGCCGTGAAGACCACCGCCGGATCGGGCCCGTCGCTGCTCCCGCGCAGCTCGGCAAAGCGCGGCGCCAGCACGGCCTCGAAGCTGCTCATCATCCGCGCGTAGTGGGGGCGCGCATGCACGCCGCCGAACTCGGCGATGTCGACGTAAAGCAGGGTCAGGTAGTCGCTGTGGTGCTCAACCATCTTGCCCACCGCGGCGCCCAGCTCCGCGATGTCATCGGGAAAGCGGCAGTGCAGCAGATACTGCTGGA